>JBGAWL010000032.1:0-10892 GCA_044227625.1 Saccharimonadales bacterium (SeqCode)
ACTGCCAAAACACTACTGCGCAGCAGTACCAAACTTCAGGCAATCGCTCAGAGCCTTAGGCTAATGCAACAGTCTATCCTAGAACGACGAGTGCCGTTGGATAGCCGCACCGCCCAGGAGTACCAGGCGTGTATCCGATGCATCGAAACGCTCATGACGCGTTTCCGCGATACCGCGATATCTGCAGTAAACCCAAACCGGCTCAGATTACTCACCAGTATTCCGGGTGTTGGCCGGCAGACGGCTGCCGTCATTTGTGCCGAACTGGGGGATATTGCCAGATTCTCATCTGCCGACAAGCTTGTGGCCTTCACTGGGTTTGACCCGCGAGTCAGACAAAGCGGTACAACACTCCGACGCAATACGAAGCTCACCAAACGAGGTTCCAGCTCGTTGCGGCGTGCAGTTTTTCTGGCAGCCAATGTTAGCCGACAATATGACCATGAGCTGCATGAATATTATTGGCGCAAACGGATAGAGGGGAGGACACATACCGAGGCAATGATGCCGGTGTGTCGTAAGCTCATTACCCGTATCTACAAGACCCTCAAAACCCAGACCCTGTACGAAACTCATCCGCTGAAAAACAAAGGTTGACTTTAGTATACGAGGATTCCCGCCTTCGCGGGAATGACAGTAGCTTGAGTATGGATGTTTTGAGACTCAGGCTGAATAAGCTTGCTAGCCAGCCTGAGAAAACACAATGGCGTCAACCTGTTTTGCACCAGCTTTCTTGAGAACGCGGGCAGCGGTTTCAAGAGTAGCGCCAGTGGTCAAAACATCGTCAACAAGAATAATATGCTTGCCAGCTACCTCTTTTGGCCGCGTGACACGAAACGCACCTTGCAAGTGCTCTAGTCGCTCTTTTCTGCCGGCACCAACCTGATGTGCTTGGCCTAGGCGGGCAAGGGAATGACTGCATGACGTGCCAGCTAATGCACTTAATACTTCCGCTAGTCCTACCGCCTGGTCATAGCCTCGCTGCCGCACGCGACTTGTCGCCGTTGGGACAGGCACGAACACGGTATCCGAAGGGACAAACTGAAGCAGTGGTTTCATAAGCTCTGCCATTTCAGCTATACCGCTGCGGGCGCGTTCGTACTTGGCATGGTGCAACAGTTCTTTTGGGAGGTCATCGTAGTGCGTTAGCACCAAAACACGTCGCAATGGAGTGTAGCGCCGACATGACACACAGACGTCGAAGTCTTTCGTCACGGCGCGGCAGCGGTAGCATCGTGAGGGTACGTAGGCCAGTGCAGCCCGGCAAGAAAGACAGAGCAGTCGATCTTCCTCGGCCGCACAACCCAAGCACACGTGAGGAGCATAGACCCCAATTAATTTTTCTAACAGTAGCATGTTGTCATTATTCCGTTGTAAATAAGTGCGCCCGTCTTGCACGCTGTTAATCGCCTCAGTTATACTGTTTTTAACACAAACACGCAAGACGCTATCTATTTTGTAATCCGGCAAGCACGCCGGTGGAGGGTAATAACTACTATGGCACGACGCAATCGTGATGACGATTTGTTACTGGAAGAAGATGAACTGACCGCAGCCTTTTTGGGCGATGAGGCCATGCCCCAGGCGGCCGTACAGTCTGACGATGATGTTCCTATGGACGATGGCGGCGCCGATGAATGGAACGACGAAGAAGCCGTTCTGCCCGGTCAGCTCGCTGTAGACGTGTACGAGACCAAGGAGAAGCTTGTTGTTAAAGCGCGTACCGCTGGCGTGAATAAGGGCGATCTAGACGTTAGCATTGCAGACAACACACTAAGCATTCGCGGTACACTTAGCGCTGGCAACGAAGACCAAGTGGAAAACTACTTCGTGCAGGAATGCTACTGGGGTGAATTCAGCCGCAGTATTGCGTTGCCGGTTCCCGTAAAAGAAGAAGATATTGAGGCCGCTCTAAAAGACGGCGTTCTCACCGTTAGCTTTACTAAGGTAAAACAAGACACCGTAAAGAAAATCCAAGTCGTCTAGTTCTCTTTTGTGAGCAACCTACAAAAAACTCCCCCGCAAAAGGGGGAGTTTTTGAATAAAGACATTGGAAATACTAGGGGCTTGTAATATCACTTGCTTTAGAGAGGACGAACCGGACGATGAACTGTGCAAGCGCAACAATCACCAAGCCAATGAGGGCATAGATAATTGTGTTCTTTGCGGTCGTAATCTTCCCGCTATCACCACCAGAAGTGATGTACCGCAGACCGCCCCATATAATCATAATCACGGCGAGGAAGCCGACAACAATTGAGAATATATTAACTACAAGCTTGATAACATCGGTGATATCTGTGTTCCCAGCATTTGGGTCGTTCGATGTCGAAGAACAGTCTTGCCCTATTTGTCCGTTAATATCCACTCCCTGACCAACACACTCACCAATATCAACTGCATTGACCACTACAGGCACAGCCAGCGGCACCACAAGTAGTAGCGCGCCAGCGAAAAAGCTCGCGAGTTTAAATCGTAAATTTCGAATCATATTGGAACCTTTCGTTTATTGCTTTACCTATCTTTATACCACTTGTGCTAGATACTTTCAATCTCAATTTTTATCGGCGCACTTACCATCGACATCGACTACCTGACCAGTTGCACACTGAATGGTAGATTTAGCTGTTTGCCCAAGCACAAACCTCACTATGACTTGCGAAAGCGCTACAATAATAATACCGACTATGGCATAAACGAGGGTGTTCTTTGCGCTGGCAATCTTGTTACTATCGCCCCCCGACGTAACATACTTTATACCCGACACAATTATCATAATGACCGCTAGCATCCCGGCAACAAATCCTAACAGTTTGACGATTGTCTTTATGACAGAGTCGACCTTTGTACCGCCCTGGTCATCGGTTTCAACGCAATCAGTCCCGCTCCCAATCGCATCGCACACCGCCTTCTGATTTGGCGTAAGCGCCAACACAGTAACCGGATGGCCAAGCTGCATAAAGCCCATGACGCCCACGGCAAGCAGTACCCCTAAACCCATTCGTAAAATTGTATTCTTCATGCTACTATAACCTCTTAATTATAAACGTGATAATTGTTTGTGCTAGCACAATAACAATAAGCCCAATAACCGCACCAACGATCGTGTGCTTGGCGGAGGTAATTTTCTGCGAGTCTCCACCCGACGTGACGTACTGCATGCCACCAACGATAATGACTATTATCGCAGCTATTCCAGAGATTATGGCTATGACGAGTGACACCTTGTATAACAAACCGTCTGTTCCAGTGATGGGGTTTTTTTCGGTACGGCTCTGACAGGTTGGTGAATCTTTTGCAATGTCAACGTTCGAACAAGGGTCAGCTAGTACATCTGTCTGAGCAAAGGCAGGGGATGGCAAAACAAGACAAAGTATTAAATACAGCAGAATGCCAAAGCGAACAGCCAACCCTTTCATCAGCCTAACCCCTTAACCACAAATGTGACTATAGAAAAACCGCTCAAGGCAATGACAAGTCCTACCAAAGCATACAGTATCGCCTTCTTCGCCTGTGTCATCTTTGCGGGGTCACCAGCAGACACAACATATCGCAAGCCACTGACAACAATAATGAGTAACGCGATGGCCCCCAGTGCGCCAAATACTATTGGCAGCACAATACCTATGGCAGCCGTACCCGTATCACCCGTTGCATCGGAGTGAGGAAGTTTGGAGACATCAAGTCCATCGGCCAAGAAATAATTTGCATACCTAGTAAATATATACATCATCAACCCGATAATTTATTCCCTATGTACGATACCACTGCAGCGGCCACTATGGCTATGGCAACACCAACTAATGCATTAATGATGGTCTCCCGCGCCTGTTTTGTACGGTCCGGCTCACCCTGGCTCGTAATGTACTTAACCCCTCCAATAATAACAAACGCAACCGCAACAAGACCCGCAACCCGCAACAGATCGTCTGCGACTACCAGCAATACCGATGGAAGATTGCTTTGGTTATTAGCCGTAGCAGTGCCATCCGGCAAAAGATGAAAGCCGACGACCTGACAATTTTCATCAAACATGTCGATTGTATTCCCGGCGGAATCTGTAGACTTTGCGGGCAAATAACCGAACCATGGTTTTAAGCCCAAGAAGCTGTGCGTGCAGTTTTTTGCATTGGGCGGGCCACTAACCGGCGTACCGTTAAGTCCGCCCGGTGAAAGAAATTGCAAAACGGAATACAAGAACAAATATCCGACAAGTGCGTACAAAGCGCGAGTTATCATTTTTTTACCTGCTTCAGTTTTTTGCGGGTCGCCCGAAGAGCTCGCATACCGTATGCCGCCGGCAATAACGGCTATCACTACAGCAACCCCTACAATGTAAGTTAACAGGACGATTGTTGGATTTATATATTTGGCCGTCAGACAATTAATGGGCGTCTTCTTGTTCACAAATTTTGGACAACAGGTATGGCTATCGCCGGGGTTGCTCGGGTCGTCAGCAATGTTTATTTCAGTTTGAGGATTGCACGGCACCTTGTAGGCAGCCACGTCGGCCACAAACCCGCCACCCATCATTAAGAACATGGCTGCCGCCACGCTGATGATATACAACCAAGTGTTAGGAACCTTTCTAGACATTTTCTATAACTATAACGGCGTTGATACCATATTACAAGCTACGTTACCATTGAAAAGGCATCATTTTAATACTGGTGCTGTTGACTGTTTTCGTGTTTAATACATACCATAAACGTCATGAATCGTCGCGCTATACATAAAATGATTCTTGGGCTGCTTGTGGCAGTTTTTGTTGGCGCCCTGCTGCCACTGACGCAACTCATCCCCCAACGCGCATATGCAGATATCCTATCTGACACCTTGAAGCAGGAAAGCCTTTATGAGTATGGAAATCTTGTGAAGGCCTGCATGAAAACAGATGGCAGTGGTCTGCACACCGAAAATGTTCGCCTAACGGGCACTCCAAGCACCAGTAATTGGATAAGTGGCAACATGGGGTATAGCGGAGACATCGAAACCGTGGTTACTCTACCAAAAGATGAATCAAGGTGGTGCGGTGATATCCTCACCCAGGCCCTAACCGCATTCGGATATACCAGCAGTACCTACGGTGAATTTCTACAAGCGCTCGGCTATTCCTGTAGCACGACCGAGTGTAATCTTACGGGGAGACAAGAAGACATCCCAAATAAATTTACCCAGTTATTAAAAACAAAAAACATCCCTACAGCGCGCACAAAAGCGATGACCTATGTGCAGCTCCAAGACGGTATGAAATGGTACTGTGCAATGAGTCAAATCGACACTCCGAGCACTGCCGAGCAGGCATCGGCAGAAGAGAACAAAGACGGCTATATCCTGGTGTATACAACTACAAATAGCGGCGCAACATTATCTGCCGAAAAATCCTACTTCAAGTACGACCCCGCAACAGAGAATGTCGCCTGTGTAGGCTCCGCAGCAGATTTACGTGATGCCTCAAAAAGTGTTGTTGAAAGTATCGTGCAAGACTTCGATTCTACCGCCAAACAAAAATACTTAGCCTCTGCAGTCGGCGTTGTATGTGGTCTGGCTCCAAGCGCAGAGAGTCTTTACGAGCTTTATCAGGCGTGTGTGGCACGGGTTACTGAAGCATTCAACCCGTGCTGGGACTCGACCCTGCAATACGTCGCAAGGTTCGGCAGCAATACTCCAAACGCATTCCCAACGACATTGGCTGGCTGCCTTGAGGGTCACCTCAGCATCTCCAAAGATAAGTTCATGCCTGGCTTCCTACAAGTGCAGAGCGATCTATCGGATTTAGCTGGCTCACTGACAACTACAGACCAGGTTGGCGGTGACGCAGGCGATGACTGCCCGCTGCCAGCCGGCACCTCCTTACGGTGGCTCGGTTGCGCTGTTTTTGATGGTTTGAAGGGTTTTGCCGACGGCCTGGCAAAGTCGTTAAATTCACTGCTTTATACTCCAACTGCTATCTTTGACGAACCAGCCGCCCAAAAAGCCGCTAGTACGTTTCGAAATATTGGCATCGCCCTTGTCGTCATAGCCGGCCTTTTTATGGTTATCGCCGAAGCGAGCGGCTGGCAAGTTGTTGATGCCTACACTATCCGAAAGCTCATGCCTAGACTTGCTTTGGTGCTTGTGGGCATTGCGCTGGCCTGGCCTATAATGCGGCTCATCGTCACGCTCACGAACGACCTGGGGGGCCTTATCCACTCGGTATTTTTACAACTTGCCGGAGATGTCCAGGCCACTGGCGATGTTGTCGGCACGGGCAGCTCAATTACCGCTGTTTTGGGCTGGATATTGGTCGGGGGTGGTCTCTTCATTACTCTCGGAGTTTTGGGAATGCTCTCCTTATTAGGTACTATCGTGCTCGCTCTCTTTATTGGCTTCCTTGTTTTGGGCGTCAGGCAGCTCGTTGTGCTCATGTGTATCATTCTTGCTCCGCTGGCACTCGCTTCTTACGTACTGCCCGGCACGCAAAAATTGTGGACATTCTGGAAAAACACCTTCATCACAACCTTACTCATGTATCCGCTTATCATGGGGTTCATTGGTGCCGGCAAGGCGATGGCCTACCTGCTCGGTGCAACCAAAGCCGGCTCGACCGACAATATCATGCAACTACTTGTTATTATCGTATATTTTGCACCATACTTTATGCTCCCATTTGCATTCAAGATGGCTGGCGGGCTGATGAGTACCATCTTTTCTATAGCGAACGATAAGAACCGCGGCCTCTTCGACCGCCTAAAAAATGGCCGCCAAGAGATTAGAAAAAGCCGCAAACATCGTGCCGATGAAGGCCACCTGTTCGACGAAAAGAATCCTTTCGTCGGGGCAACGGGCCTGAATAAAGTCGCCAATATGTGGGGAGACCCAAAAAATACTCTGGCTTATAGCGCGCGTCGTATACCTGGCTTCCGAACAGCTGGAACAAATGCCGGTTCGCTTGTTGAAGCTAAAAGGCTTGTGCATAGCAGAAAGCTGGTTGAAGAGATGAACGGGAATGGTGCTAATTCTGAATTTTGGCGGGCTATTAGCGGCTCATACGAAACCTCTTCGGACTACGGCGGTTATAGTAATGCCGTCCGGAGTCGCATCAGGGCGGAGCAAGTGGCAGGACGTTTAACTAAGGGTAAGCCCAAAACGCTGTCTGACTTCCAAAAGATGGCAGATATCCTTGAGACCACTGCAGGCGCAACACAAAACGAAGTCATTGGCGGCCAGTTACTTCGCTCACAGGCCGGTCGCCTTGCTTCTATGTATAAAGATTCTGAAATCGGTAAAGCAGACACGCTATCTGCATCTATTATGGGGATGGCCTCGCATGGCTACATCGACGGCAATGATCTTGAATATGTCGGAAACTCCCTCGTGGCAGAAGGCATGGGCGATGCTGCTGCAGCAGGTGTGCTTGCCCAGGCACAAATTATTGGCGGCGGAGCACGTCCAGACATTAAAGCAGGCTATGGTGTCACTACTGAGCGCGAAGACCGTGTTGACGGACAGCACGTTGATGAAAATGGCAAAAGATATAACATGAAATTTGTCGACGGCATGAAGGATACTGGTCGTGCCGATGCATTACTCAAGAGCATGAAAGGACCCGAACTTGCAAATGCGAAGCCGCAAACAATCAAGAAGATTGAGAGTCATATACGAACAAAGCTTCAGTCGAACAACGAAAATGAGGCTAGAGCAATGCGCACCCAGCTCTTTAGTTGGGCGTCACGCTATAGTGGTGCCAGTCAAGAGTTTATGACTGAAGCCCTAAATCTGATTGATAGCAATGGTCTTAGGGCCGAATTCGACAGAATGGATATGAGTAGTCTAAGCGACACAGAACGGGGGGGTGCGCCCGGGCAAATGCCACCAGGACAAGACGCCCTGCCCGGTATGGAAAATCTTGGTGGTGGTGGACACGGCTAATAACTCACCCTTTACGCAGTGTGGCATAGCATTTACATTTTTTACTGTTTTTATTTGATAAATGCAACGTTAGCAAAAAAATGTTATAGTGTTTGACAAATAGCTTATGATTTGCTATAATAAGCGAAACACTATTACCATGCACAACTACTATACCGACCCCCAGCCAAATACACCCGCAAGCACGTTAGCTGTGGCAGATATTGTAAGACTAGCTCATCTTGCTGATGAAGCATTTTTTATTCCCAGTCCAGAGCTCTTTGATTCATACCGGTTAGTCACAGGCCGTCTTGCAACAGATTATACCCCCAACAAAAACAACGGTAATGGGGCATTTCTTGACGCCGATAATAAAGTAGTCCCAGACGATGCTGCCGAATCAGTTTTCAAAGCCAGCCAGTATAATACGTGGGAGCTGACCGATGATTTGCGATTAAAGTATACTGAAGCGCTTTCCGAGGTGCGTGGGTATACAGATATGCACAGCCAGCCAGAAGTTATTAGAAATTTATACCGTCAAGTCGCGCTCGGTGCGACCGCTACGGCGAATATTACCGATACAGTGCAGTCCTTTCGTGGCATCCTCGAGAAGTCTCTGGCACTTGATGCCCACGTTCGGAGCAAAAAGAAGCAAGATGCACAGGAGCGTTTGTGGAGACAACAAGGGGCAAACATTGCACATAATCGATTAATCCTGGAGGCCGCGGGACAATTTAACCGTATAGAACAAGATGAAAATGGGAATTTGGTTTGCTACGTTGACGCCACTCAACCGAACGGGTCCATCAAAGAAGTCAAGCTCAGCTACGAGGAGGCCGAATTTAGAGCAAAATACAAACGAGAGCTTCAAGAGCTTGACAGAATAAATATGCTGGACAATCGCTCTGCCCAAATAGAGCAAGATTATACCGAGGTGCTTGAGTATAATAATTACCTCGTGTGGGTGAACGGCGGGCACGATCCAGATCTAGAGGTCTGGGTAACGGTGCCAGAAGAGTTTCGGCTCGGCAACTTGAGGGGCGGCGATTTTGATAAAGTTTTTACATATATCGACCGCTCAGGAGAAGCCCAAGAAACCACCCTACGGAGAGGAGATCTCACGAAAGAGTCTTCGGCATTTCAGCCTAAAGACGCCATGACAATTGGAGCGCATTTGACCGAGCTAACAGGCATGCCTACAATATTACGAACGGTTGCTAGCTTGGTGAGATATCCTCGAGACCGCCTGCGGGATAGCAAGGGTAGCTCGTCATTGGCCGACAGCGATGCTCGCAAGAATGAAATAGCTCAACGAGTTGAAATAATACGTGCCTATTATGAAACCTCACCCACAAAAAGCAAGCCAAACTCATATAATCTCGATGATTTAGAGAAGGAATTTGCTGTTTTACGAGATTTAGATATTCAGGCTTGGGTCGATGAGAAAAAGCGTTGGTATATTCGTTACGCACCCCAAGAGCAGACTGCAAGAGAACAGCGTCAAGAAGCTAGAAGAATCATTTCCGCAGAGATGGCCGGCATAAATCCATTCGAAGAGTATATGGAAGGAAAAATTTCGCCATATAGCAGGCCTGCCTCGCTTCTTAAAAGCAGGCTTGCAGCACTGTCCGAAAACTATCAAGCTTATCTGCAAAGCAAATACATGCTAGGCGAAGATGTCGAACCAAAGCAATTCGGCCGACTACGCCCCAGTTTCATCAACAGCCTAGCACCAATCGAAACAGTGCTTGGTCGTGCGCTGCATAAACGCACTACAGACAAACGAGGCTGACAAAGGCCAGAAGATGTCGAGCGCAGATGATTGGAAACATACCGTACGAAGTAGCTGGCGTGGATACCCTCAACTCTTTAAATCGAACTATACCTGAAGCTATTCGTACCGCCGTGCAAGCAGAAAAGACACGTCGCGGCATACCCAGATCTGACAAGTTAGAGAGGGGGGTATTTCTATCCCTAGTAGAAGGCGTCTACCGCCAGGAGGCCACCCGGTTGCTCGCACTATCGGATAGGGCGCTGACGCGAGTGAAGAAAAAATTGCCGCGGTCGTCATAGCCATCCAAGAATACACCCGTCCAAAAAAGTAGCCCCACGTTGAATAATATTTCCCCGCAAAATAATGACGCATAACAGACGAGTTTGCGCTTGAGTACCCAATACCCCAGAGCTTCCCTAAGATAACTTCCTGGGGTAAAATTTCCTCCTTTATAGAAAGTGCGGGTATACTATAAGGGTTATGGCAACATATAAGGTTATTCAAGATATTGAGGCAGAAGATAAGATAGTTGGCGCATTAACTTTGCGCCAGTTTATATATGCCGGGATAGCTGCACTACTTTTTTACCTCTGTTACTTTGCCTATGCAAAAAATGTTGCGTTCCTAATTCTTTTCTTCCTCCCTCCTGCTTTGTTTACGGGCTTCTTAGCAATACCTTGGCATGGCGACCAACCTACCGAAGTGTGGGCGCTTGCAAAACTACGTTTCTATTTGAAACCCCGAAGACGTATATGGGACCAGAGTGGTGTTAAAGACTTGGTAACGATAACCGCCCCGAAACACATTGAGCATGATCTGACAAACGGACTAAGCGAAACTGAGGTTAAAAGTCGTCTTCACGCGCTGGCTGATACGATTGATAGTCGTGGATGGGCAGTAAAAAATGTAAATGTAAGCCTCGCTTATGGGACCGCTCAGGACTACATTCCCTCTGACCGATTAGTAGACGCCTCTTCTTTGCCACAAGATGTAAGTGGTATCGAGGTTCGGGCAACCGATGACATACTTGATCCCACCTCGAATCCAATCGCACAACACTTTGATGCCATGATTCATAGCGCCGCGGCCACACAAAGGCAGCAACTACTTCAACAGATGCAAGCTCCTGTTGCTCAAATGGGGCAAAATACTCAAAGTACCCCACGGAACGACTACTGGTTTATGCACCAGCCAGTGCCAGTAAATGGACAGTCCACATTTAATGATG
>JBGAWL010000033.1:0-10540 GCA_044227625.1 Saccharimonadales bacterium (SeqCode)
CATGACGGCAAATGCCAGCTGGGTGCTTTCGGTTGCGCCGACCGCTGGGCCAACAGGGCTATGGGATAATCCCGGCGCAACAGCTCATTACGACTTCAATGACACAGCAGGTACTCAGCCGGGGTGTGCAGATGGAGCAGACACCGATACGTACGCCGGGAAGCTACGGGTTGAACCATCTGTCGGAAGTATTACTCCCCAAGTTGGTTGCACAATAACGAACGTCACCAAGGGAATTGATGAAAACTACGTTGAGGGCAGCGTGGACTCCGTTAATCTTTTAACCGCTGCGGTTGGCTCGAACACCGAATGTTACTGGGATGTTACGGGGGTGCCTCTGCGTCAAACAATCCCCGCCGAACAGATGCCGTCATCGTACAGTCTTGGGTTAACGTTAACAATCCTTGCACAATGAAAAAACGGCCCCTAGCATACTTTGCCCACTTTGCCAGTGCTGACCCAGTAGAACAAGTACTACATAAACGGCCGCAGCATAGATATACGCCTGGCACCATGGTGGCAATGGTTTTATTGATGCTCATAGTCCTTAGTATCCCGGCGGGCGTCAGCGCAGTTAGCGTAGTAAAAGTCAAGCAGGTGATACGGCAGATAAGTTGCGTACTTACAACAGTTATTCACAACGATGGCTCGACGAGCTATGTGCTGTCGCCTGGATGCGGGTATTTGGTTTCACCCCTAAAGCAGCAATCTCTCGCGAAGAATAAGTATGCATCTCCATTTGCGTTGCCAACTGAAGGTGAAGCCGCTAAGCTTTTTTTACGACAGCAGGCTATATTTCTTTCATCTGACCCTGTTTCTCAGCCGCCAGGGGGGTATGTACTGCTGGCCCCACCAAATACGCGCTACGCTTTTCGACTGACGGGTGAGTCAAGCATGCTGCACGACCGCACGCTGGAAGTTATCTCTGTCGACACTGACTCAATAACAGTACGTTTTTGGCCCGAGGGCAAGCAAGTAGTTATTCATTTGAATGAAACGGTAAAAGTGCAGGTAGCGTACGATGCGACTCCTGACGTCATAATGACACTCATGCAGCTGAACGCTGACGGAAGTGTGTTGTTGCGTGTGCGTTTTCCTGAGCAGAAGCAGCTTGCTGAGACCGCGAAAGGACAAGGTGATGTCTTTGCCGCAACTGTGATTGGTTTAGTGGCAACCACCCTTCTTATATGCATCTATATTGATTATTGGCTGCTCGCCCGTCGGAAACTCCCACCCAAATATTGGTGGCCTGTTCATCAGCATGAGCCGTTTGAGAAGTATTATATAAACAGGAAGTGTTGACATAAGCAAATTGGTGTGATAGTATAAGCGTAATTCGAAAGGATAAGAGGGTTTCATCTGTTTGTGAAAGCAGGTGAGGCCCTTTTCTTTTGAAGCAAATATATCATATATGATTGCGTCAGGGTCCGACCCTGACGCAGAGACACTGGGAGGTGTTATCATGGCTGGAACAAAAGCAGGCGGCATGGCCGCAGCAGCAACCAACAAGAAAAAGTACGGCAGCGACTTTTACGCCAAAATTGGCGCTAAAGGTGGTAAAAATGGCAAAACCGGTGGTTTTGCCGCGGGTGAAGCCGGCCGCGAGCGCGCTCGTGTGTACGGTGCCATTGGTGGACGCATTAGCCGTCGCACGAAGAAAGCCTAATAGAGACAAACATGAGCGGCCCCGCTACGCGGTGACCCTTCGGCTTGTTTTCTCATTGTCCGGTCTTCTGCCAGAAGGCCGGACTTCTTTTTTAAGCAAGTTTCCATGACTGTCTCGGAGTGAATCCGAGACTATTCTTATATTTCACGAGTTTCGCACCAGCCAGCCTGCCGTCCAGCGAAGCTGGCCGCACCGCTGTCTTCTTCGGCTCCTGCACATTTTTCCTCTCCGGTACTCACTCGCCGTACTAGAGTACGGCTCCTTCTGTGCCTCGAGGAGAAAATGCACATGAGCTCAAAGTGCGAAGCTCGTGTATTTATGAGGTGAAATGATAAGAAGTTAAATGCGTTTATCGGGTGAAAAGCAAAAAATGTCATGAGTGTAGCGAACGAAGCGGCAGTCGAGCTTTAGGGGGAGGAGAGGGAATTCGAATTTAGTTCGAATTCGCGAGGAGGGGCTAGCCCCTCCTTCTATATGGGCGGCAGAGTCGGCTGCGGGTGACTCGCCAGACCGTTCCGCAATTGTGGCAGCCATAGGTGTGACGCGTCGTTTGTAGCGACCGCTCGAAGCAGGCCGGACAGGTAGCTCGTACATGCAGCCAGTCGCGGTAGCTGTCTAGGCAGTCTTCTATATAATCTTGGTCGAGAGAAACTCCATATTTTTTCGCTAGTTCATGAGCTTTTTCCCAGGCAGATATCTCCATTTGCAGTAGCTCTACGTCACTCTCGTAGTCCGTGTGGTGCAGCAGGGCATGGCCTAACTCGTGTAGCATAGCCCATACCCCTCGCTCGTCGCCTAGGCGTGATTTATTATATGCAATATTCTGCCTGCCGGCGTGCCATGAAAATTGCGTTGACTCCACAAATGACAGTCCTGGAAAATCGCGCTGAAGACGCGGTAAAATGTCGGAATATTTAGGCGTGGTGTTGACGGGCATAGTCGTAGCACCCATATATTACTGCTTCATCTGGTCGCTTTGCGACGACAATAGGAGGAATTTGAAGGGCGGGAGTTTCGTATTGTCTTAAGTCTGCAACTAGGGGTTTTTTGAACTTATGCAAATACCATCCAGCGCCCCCGCCAATAACAATTACCTCTGGGTTTAAGACAGCTATGAGTTCAATGAGCCCGGGCGTGAGCGTCCGGGCAATGTTGCCCCAGGCAATAGGGTCTTCAAGCTCGGAGGCCATTTTCCCGTATTTTTTTACAATTGCTTTTCCAGACGCAAAATCTTCCCATGGAGTGAGCTTCCCCTGGTGCGCAAGCAGCATTGTTCGGCCGCCACCGTCGCCAAGAGAGCTATCTATGCGTCCGTTCACCGTAAGGCCAATGCCGATGCCGGTACTGATAGTTATATACAAGACTCGCTCGTATGTATCTTTTAACAACATAGCTTCGCTGAGGCCGGCGAGCTTTGCGTCATTTTCGATAAGCATTGGGCACTGAGTGATGTTCTCTATCTCACGCGCAACAGGGATATTTTGCCAGCTTTCGCGGTTACCGAGCTGCTTAATACGCCCTCTCTTCCGGTCAATCGTGCCCGGTACCGCAACCGTGCCGGCACGAAAATCGTCTGTTGACAAACTTTCAACAGCTTTCTCTAGTTCTGGGAGAAACTGGTCGTATTTTTCCGGCGTGGGGACTTTTACTGACTCAGTAACAATCCCTGCGCTTGTGACGCTCGCCACTAGTGTTTTTGTGCCGCCAATATCGATGCAGATGTACATCGGTTCCCTCCATTTCGTTGCTTTCAGTGTAGCATGACTTATACTGATGTGGCATGAATATTCAGCGCATAAATCATGATGTGCGAGTTGCTTGGCAGCGCTGGTCGGACCTTCCGCCGCTACTTAAGCCAGGTATACCAGTCATTTTAGGAGCGGTTGTTATCGGGACGGTCTATTGAGAACTGACGGTCAGTCCACCCGCTAACGCCACGCTCGTACCAACGGACACCGTAACCCCTTTACCTCCAGAGGAAAAACAGATATAATACACACAATCTTACAGGTTGAGGTGGCCGTAGGCCTTGCTTGCCGTTACCGAGCCCTGAAGAAATACACTACAAAGGAGGCATTTGAAACATGCCAAAAACTACTACTAATCTAACAATGGACGACTTGCTCGCGCAGTCAGAGCTGAAACAGCTCGAAACAGGAGACGTCGTCGAAGGAACTATCAGCTCGGTACGGAAACACCAGGTCTGGATAGACTTGGGTCCGCGCGGAGTTGGTATTGTCATGCGTCACGAAGTCGGGCACGGCCAATCCCTTGATGAAGGCTCACCGGTGACGGTAAGCGTCATAGACCCCGAAATGGATGAGGGCTATGCACTGCTCAGCATGCGTCGGGCCGCGAAAGACCGGGGTTGGGATGAACTCCAGCGTGTCTTTGAAGCTGGCGAAATCATCGACATCCAGGCCTACGATGCAAATCGTGGCGGACTTCTTGTCGAGCTAGAGGGCATACGCGGTTTCTTGCCCGTGTCACAGTTGGCGGCGGGGCACTATCCACGTGTCAGTGGCGCAGACAAAGACGAAATACTGCAAAAGTTGAATGCACTAACAGCTATACCACTGCGTGTTCGTATTTTGGATGTGAGCCGCAAAGACAACAAGCTCATCTTCTCTGAAAAAGAAGCCGTCAAAGATGATATGCAGGCTCGGTTCTCTGAGCTGAAAGTCGGCGACGAAGTTGAAGGTGTTGTAACGGGCGTGATTGACTTTGGTGCATTCATGAACGTTGACGGCATAGAGGGCCTTATTCACATTAGTGAAATTAGCTGGGAGCGTGTAGAAAACCCGCGCGACTATGTGAAGGTCGGCGAAACCGTGAAGGCGAAGATTATTGCTATAGACAAAGACCGCCTGAGTCTCAGCCTTAAACAAATGAGCGAGGACCCCTGGCTGAAAGAAGTCAAAGCCTTTAAGAAGGGCGAAAAAGTCGAGGGTAAAATTACGCGTATTACGCCATTTGGGGCATTTGTCCAGTTGAGCTCGAGCGTCGAAGCGCTTGTGCACGTCAGTGAAATGGGCGATGACGACAGTGTGGACCCAGAGAAAATCTTCCAGCTGAATGAGAAGAAAACGTTCAAGGTGCTCGATATAGACACCGAAGCACGCAAAATCTCTCTCAGTCTCAAGAGCGTTAAGTAAATTCATAGGTGGCCCGTTTAGCGGGCAGAAAGGAGCAGGTTACTATGGCAGCCTCAATCGAAGTGCCAGATAGTATCACCGTCGGTGAACTTGCCGAAGTGCTCCAGCTGCCTGCTACGCGGCTTATTGGTGAACTTTTTAAAAACGGTGTTGTTGCCACCATAAATGAGCGGCTCGACTTCGATACCGCTCAGATTATTGTTGGTGAGCTTGGTCTAGATGTGGAGCTTTCACGTAAAGTAGTCGAAATAGAACCAGTTAAGCGCCAAAAGGCCGCCCAAACAGCAAATGCTACCGACCGCCCGCCAGTGGTAGCAGTGATGGGTCACGTTGACCACGGTAAAACCAGCTTGCTCGATGCTATTCGGAGCGCCCAGGTAGCCAAGGGAGAAGCCGGGGGTATTACCCAACACATTTCGGCCTACCAGGTAGAGCACAAAGACCGATTAATTACCTTTTTGGACACACCGGGTCATGAAGCCTTTGCGGCAATTCGTCAGCACGGCGCCGACCTGACCGATATTGTTATCATTGTGGTTGCCGCCGATGACGGTGTGAAGCCGCAGACTATAGAGGCTATTCGCTATGCAAAAAATGCTGGCACCAAAATAGTTGTTGCTATAAACAAAATGGATAAAGAGGGTGCTAACCCCGGGCTTGTCATGGGACAGCTTGCCGAGCATGGTGTGGTTGCTGATGACAAGGCATGGGGTGGCGACGTGCCAATGGTTGAGGTTAGTGCAAAGACCGGCGATGGCCTGACAAACTTGCTTGACACGGTGCTGCTTGTAGCCGACATAGACGAACTGAAGGCCGATGCCACGGTACCTGCCCGCGGGCTTATTATAGAGGCGCATGTCGAGCATGGCCGCGGGCCAATTGCCCACGCACTTATAGAAGAAGGAACGCTTAAGGTTGGGCATTTCATCCTGGCTGGCGGTACCTATGCAAAAGTCCGTAACCTCGACGCGACGACCGGTAAACCAATCAAGAGTGCTGGCCCGTCTACCCCAGTTATTATTAGTGGCTTCAAGACACTACCCGAGTTTGGCGACCAATTTGAGACGGTTGCTAGTGAGCGCGACGCCCGCGAGCGCGCGGCAGTAGTCGCCACCGAGCGCGCTCATGGCAGTAGCCGGAGTGATATGAGTAGCAGCGAACTACTCCGTATTATTAGTCGTACCGACAAGCTTCAAGAACTGCCTATTATCATCAAAGCGGACGTGCAGGGTTCGCTCACCTCGGTTGCAGACAGCCTCAAAAGCATAGAGACCGACGAAGTGGCAGTACGGGTTGCGGGTTCGAGCGTGGGCGTCATAAATGACAACGACATTCATCTCGCCAAGAGCACTGGCGCCATAATATACGGGTTCAATACGAGCGTGGCAAATAATATTAAGCGTCTAGCGAACCGCGATAAGGTCTCGATACGGCTTTACAATGTCATCTACGAGCTTATAGATGATGCCAAAAATGAGCTGAGCAAACTTCTTGCACCCGAAGTAACCGAAAAAGAGATTGGCGCACTTGAGGTAAAGGGTGTGTTTAAAACCACGAAAACAGAGGTGATATGCGGCGGGGAAGTCCTCAGTGGCAAACTAACAGCGCCAGCTATGGTTCGCGTAAAGCGTGGCAAAGAACAGATTGGTGACGCGAAGCTAAAGGGCCTGAAACGTGGTCCAAACGCAGCGAATGACCTTGTTGAGGGTGAACTCGGTGGGCTTGAGCTCGAAACGAACACACGAATTGAGCTGCAAATTGGCGACAAGCTCGAATTTTACGTTGTCGAGACAAAGGAAAGGACGCTATAGAATAGGAGAGGCTCGCCTCCCCTCATCTTTTTAGAATGAATCTAAAAAGACTCTCCTCTCTCTAAAGCCAGCGCGTACGCACTGGTTCGCTACGCTCATATAACAGTGGTTAACCATATATTTTGTGGTATAATTCCCGTATGTTAAAACTAGATAACAATCTTCTCGCAGAACTTGGTCTGGGCAGTCTGCCCGAAGACCAGAAAAAGGCAATGCTTCAGCACATTTATGAAACACTCGAGTTACGCGTTGGTACGCAACTAGCCAACCAAATGACCGACAAGCAGCTCGAAGAATTTGAGCGGTTCATAGACGCTGGTGGTGATCAAAACCAGGCTCAGGCGCTCCAGTGGCTCGAAAGTAACCTGCCAAACTACAAGCAGGTGGTGAACGATGTCTTTGAGGCGCTAAAAGTAGAAATAAAAGGTATGGCGCCTCAAATTGTGGCCACCGCGCAGCAGCAACCAGCCGTCTCGCAACCCCAGGATACCCCAAAGGTTACAGCGCAGCCGTATCAGCAGCCACAAGTCACGCAATCCCCTCAGCCCGCACAGTACACTCCGGTCGAACCGACGCCCGAAGAGCAAAAAACAGTTCAACTATACCTAGAAAACGGTTACAAAGATGTTGCCATGGTTGTTGACGCTAACGGTCAGCGACTCTTACGCTCTCGCGCCCCACTAGACACCGACCCAACGTATAAAAACCTTTGAAGTAACCTCCGTATCCGTAAATTGCGGGCTTTCGTGCATGTGCCTCCGTCATTCTGATTCGCCTGTCGGCGGAGAGGAATCTTCTCACTCATGTGCGGTCTTGTCCGCACACCACGACCTTCTTTCTTTGCTGCCAAAGAAAGAAGGCTAAAGAAACCAGGCCAGAGCTCTAGCATCTTGGTCAGCTCTTGTCAGCTCTACAACCGATGCGAGAACTCATTCCGGTAGTACTTGCCGCAGGCAACTACTACCTCCTTTCAAACAACTCGCATCGCCTGTCGGGAGTTGTAGAGACTGACAACATCTGAGCCAGGAGCTTACGCATGGCCGTCTCAGGTGTATCGCTGATGCGATGATTTCTACGCGTCCTCCGGCCGCGCTCTAAACCCTGATCTTTTTTCATTTCTCTTGACGCATATATCTGTAAAGAGCTAAGCTGAACATAAATGGGGGAGTAGCTCAGTTGGCTAGAGCGCAGCATTCGCATTGCTGAGGTCGAGGGTTCGACTCCCTTCTTCTCCACCATTTTCACCTGTAATTTGTAAAGTGAGCAAGTTGTGCAAGACATTCTTAAGAAGATAATATTGACTCCGTACTACTCTCAGATATTCATCCAAATTCCTGGCTGGAAAGACTATCCACAGTTTGAAGGCGGTGAAAAGTATGTAATAAATAAAGGATGTATAGTTGTCGCTACTACCCCAGATCATTTGGGCGATGTTACTATTGAAATCCACTCTACATTTATGAAAGCTCCCAGGGACGCAATCTTCTTAGCCACTTTTTACCTTGAAAAATATGTGCCGAAAATTGAGATAGGTGAAGCAACTGCTTCAGAAGGAAAATATGCGAATGTACCTTTAGGCTGTAAAGGGTTTGACATTTACATAAACCGAATTGAAAACCCGGATTATATAACACTTATTCCAAAATTTTAGTCAAGGAATTGTTTGTATCCGGCTAAAAATGCGCTTGCGGGCATGGCGGGTTTGCCGGCGGGTTTGAGGGTGTCTATGACGAGGATGCCGGCGGCAGTCTGGAGACAGAGTTGCTTGTTGGCAATGAATATTGTTTTTTTATCTACATTATATAAAGTGTTATCTGCGACATGTGCGGCAGTTATGACGACATCTTTGTTTGCAATGACGGTACGGCTGCCTGGCCAGCCCGAGTAGGCGCGCACCTCTCGCTCAAGTTGCATCGCAGATTTCGAGAGGTTTATAAGGCCATCTTTTTTTTCTATACGCTTATCATAGGTCGCACCCAGGTCATCTTGTGGCATGCCCGTAATGTCGCCGCTTACTATACGTGGCAATGTCGCTATCAGCATCTCGCTGCCGAGTTCAAGCAAATCATCAGCAAGGGCTTGCTTTTGTTCTGTACCATCTAACACGACTTGGCTGTAGGCGTAGATATGTCCGGCGTCCATTTCTTTGGCGAGAGCCATGAGAGAAACGCCTGTCTGCACCTCGTTGCCCAGTATGACAGATTCAATCGGCGTAGAACCGCGGTGCAAAGGTAGCAATGATGGGTGAATATTCACGATACCGCTCGGGAAAAGATTTATAATCTCTTGTGGCACCAGTTTACCGTAGGCGACCAGTATTCCTATATCAGCACTGTAATTCTTCAGCTGCGTTGTTATATCGGTGAGATTTCGAGGATTAAAAACTGGTATTTCGTGAAGGGCTGCCAGGTCAGCAATTTCGAGAGGGCGCTTTTTGCGTGATTTTCCAACTACGTCTTCGCTAATCACAACAGCTGCGACCTCATAGCCGGTGATGATGAGTTTTTGCAGCGTCGGACAAGAGGTTTCGACGCCAGTAGAGATGCGTTCATTTCCAAAGAAAACCACCCGAGGCCTCTGACAAGGACTGTCCTTGTCAGTATTAGCCCCAGAGTTCGGCGTTGTGTTCGATGTCTTGTTCATAGTCTTTTGGCTCCAGTTTGCCAGACTCCGTTAGGGTAAAGAAGGCAGCTGAATCATCTTTGATGTGGTCAATAAACACTACGCCGTTTGTATGGTCGATTTCGTGCTGAAAAACGCGCGCCAGAAAGCCCTCGGCTGTAAGGCGGATTTCCTTGCCATGTTCGTTCAGCGCTTTTACGCGTACCTTGCTGTGCCGGGGGACCAGACCGTATACATTTTTTATGCTAAGACATCCTTCGTAGTCTGCAACAACCTCGCCCTCATACTTTGTAATCTCTGGGTTGATGAAAACACGAAATGTTCGGTCACTTTTGTCTTCGAAATTGTTGCGTATGACAACAACGCGCCAGAGTTCATCTATTTGAACAGCGGCGAGTGCCACACCAACCTCATGGTCACGGCCGTCTTCCCACTCGAGCGTGGCGTCCTGCATGTCGACAATGAGTTGTTTGACTTCGTCGCCAATGAAGCCGACTTTTTTACTGCGCTGCCGCAGATGTGGGTTTGGTAGGGTGATTAGCTGTTTGCTCATTATTGCTAGTATAACAGATTGAGTGCTTGTCCGCCCGCCGCTACAGAAGGTTAATAGGGTCTAGGTCGTGGGTCCAGCCGCTTGGGAGGCCTCTGGCTATGTCGACCAGCGTTTGGCGCTGAGTACTTTTGACTATGAGCTGCCATTTGTATTTGCCGCTTTCACGGGGATGAAACGCAGGCGACGGACCTTCAACGTTTAACCCGGGATGGCTATTTTCAATCTGTTCCTTTAACTTCATTGCTGTTTTTTCTGCCGAGGAACTGGTAGCGCGCAGGCAGGTGAGTTTAAGCAGATACGTGAAGGGAGGGAAATGAAAGGCGCGCCGTTCTGCTAGCTCGCGGGCATAAAAACCGGCCCAATCGCGCTGCAGAGCGGCAAGAATGGTTGGTTGCGACGGGTTGTTTGTTTGTATGTACACCGTGCCGGCACGGTGGCCGCGTCCAACGCGGCCGATTACCTGCGTGAGCAGCTGGAAGGTACGTTCGGCGGCGGTATAGTCCGGTATAAGCAGGCTGCTGTCGGCATTTAGTATCCCAACTACAGAAAGGTTTGGCAGGTCGAGTCCCTTGGTTATCATTTGGGTACCGACGATGATATCGACATTGCCTTCTTTGAGGGCGGCGAGGTGGTTTTCTAGCTGTTCTGCTTTGGTTGCGTCGGTGTCAAAGCGCATGACGCGGGCGTGCGGGAAGAGTCGCTTCACTTCTTCCACTACGGCTTTTGTGCCGAT
>JBGAWL010000034.1:0-10058 GCA_044227625.1 Saccharimonadales bacterium (SeqCode)
GTATCGTTTTGCGTATACCCAGTAGGTGCAGTTTCCCCATTCGTAGGTATTGCCCGGAACCATGCCGCCCATGTAAAAACCTTTTGATTCTGCAGCGGTTGCACTTGGCGAACTTGCCAAAAAACTGAGAGCCTCGGTTCCCATTGAAAACACAGCCATAACGGGCAGGCATATGATTACAGCTAGTGAGGTAAGTGAAACGGCTAGTAGCTTCTTGCCGCTATATCCGATAGCTCCAAATGTCATGACTGCCGGGTTCATGTGTACAGTTCCGCTGGATTTGTGGTAATCAGCGGATGCTCCTTGTCGCTTGCAACGACTTTGACCGCAACGTGATTTTGGTCTGCGATTATGAGAGCATCGCCTCGCTCGCATGTAAGCAGGAACTGTTGCTCGTACTCACTCAGGTTAAATTCTGACACAACATTCTTTATTGTCGTCGTATCTTGTCTCATCAATATGCGTAATGCGCTTTGCGAAGCAATCGCGCGGCCGTAGTCGCTTCTTAGAAAGTCGTTAGCCTGCTGGGATATGATAGACACACCTAAGTAGTATTTACGAGCACGGCGTACCAATCCTGCGACAAAGCGAGCAGATTCCTCGTGTTCAAGTAGCATCCAGCCTTCGTCAATGATCAACAATCGCTTTTCCGGCTTCGCCATTACCTGATTCTTTACGAAATTACTGATAATGAGCATCATGATTTGGCGTAAACTCTCCGGTAAGTCTTTGATGTCAAAGATGACAAGTCGGTTATCCAGCTTAATATTTGTCTGCGCATTAAATACTTCGGACAACGAGCCAGAGATATATTTCTCAAGTCGTTCACATAACTTGAGCTGGCCGAGCTTCTGTAGCTCGGCATAGAGATCTTCGAGTAGGGGCTGCTCTTTTTTGGCGCGTTTATAAATCGTGAGTATCGCTTTGTCGACCGCCGCTTTTTCGCGGGACGATAGCCCCTCCGCCATCAGGCTAATAACCTCGGTTAGATCTTGCGCATGTTCAGACAAGTCACTAATCTTATGAAACGTCGTGGCGAGATCAAACGGGTTGATTTTTTGTTTACTTTTGGCCGACAGCTTAATGTACGTACCCTTAACAGATTCGGTGAGCAACTTATATTCTCGCTCTGGGTCAATGACGATAACTTTCGTGCCCTGCATAAGCTGCCGCAGAATTTCAACCTTCGTCGTGTAGCTTTTGCCCGAACCAGACTGCGCAAACACAATACTATTAGCATTATGGAGACTAAAGCGGTCAAGGATAACGAGCGAATTATTCGATTTGTTTACCCCGTACAAGATGCCGGTCTCTTGTACGAGTTCTGAAGACATGAATGGAAACGTCAAAGCAGCCGACGAACTATCAAGATTGCGTTTTTGGTCAAGTTGGTCTTCTCCTCGCGGCAAGATTGATTGTAGCGCCTCAAGCTGTTGGTATCGAGCGACTTTTGAGTAGAACAAGCGTGCGGATAATGTTGCTTCTAGCAACTTGGTCGTTTTATCTAGCTCATCTAGGCTTTCGGCGCGGACATTGACATAAATTGCCATCTGGAACAGTTTCTCCTGTCCACGTTGGATTTTATCGCGCAATTCGATAGCAGACTCAAGCGGGTCGGTGATTTCCGAACCAACAATTTTACCAGCACGCATCATTGCGCGTTTAGTTGATTCTAGCTCTGTGATTTTACGATGGAGCTTCGGTAGGGCGCTCAGGGCGCTTACTTCGTGTAGGTGATAGCTAATGTCAGTGTCATGATTGAAGTTGACTAGACTATCCATCCAGCCCGAGTTTGCAACAAACGGATATCCGGAAATATATAGCGTTCGCATGTATACACCGTCAATACAGAGATGATCTACGTTCTCTTCGAGACCGGCATATGACAATATATCGATTGCATCTTGTTCGCCAAAAGAAATGGCTAATTCTTTTTTTCGTTCTTCTCGTGCAAGCTGCCGTTTCCTAATAGGTGCTAGAATTGGCTCGAGTAGTTTATCGCGCATAGGATTCCTCTCTTTCGACAAGTGCGGTATGTATGAGTTGGAGTGCTTGATCGGTGAGGGGCTGAATCTTAGCCTGAGCGGGACTGTAGAAACTGTAGAATAAATCAAGCACCTCAAGACTCGTGAGCTGTGTGGTATGCATACCAAGTCGCATCATGCCTTTCGCAACGATGTCTAGTTTAATATTGAGCTGCTCGCGAATTAATTCAAACTCTGCATTATCGGTAGGTTTATACGGCACGATGATATAAAAGTGACGCGTTAGAATCTTGTTAGTTGTAATCAAGGAGCGGATAAACTCATCGTAGTTTTTTAGTTGTGAGCGATATATCTCCTCTGCTTCATAGTCAAGCCGCTCGGTGAGATCTGCGAGATACTTGTCCATATCTATTTCACGAGTGCGCACGAGTATTTGTAGTGATGACCCGACTGAGTTCAAAAAACTTTCATACGTATCTATGATCGCGTCCTGTTCCTCTTCACTCCGTAGTTCAAAGTTCAATGATGACACCTCTAATATCGCGCGGTACTGATTGCCGGGCAGTATCAACACGCCGTCTCGGACTCCCTCAATAGCTATCTGCTGACGGGCACTTGTTTTAGTCTTCGATTTCTTTAAGACGGACACTCAGGCCTCCTTTTTTAGTCGTTTCAATACGGAAGTTAGATGCTGGATTTTCGATAGCGGCCATGACTTTTACCATCTCAAGTGTGCCAAGACGGGGTGTTGCTAGGATATCTTCGTGATCAGATTGTGTCGTCTGCGCTTTACTAGCCTCGGTAACATCCGGATACGCTTTTCTTAACGCCACAGTATTTTTATTGAAGAGGTAATATTTTGGACGTACGTTATAGCGCAGTATTGTAGTGAGCCAGGATGCGATAATCCGACCCTTGATTCGAATAGATAATATTGCACAAACAAACCCTAACACTGCAAGCGTCATGTATTTATACAGCGCACCGCCCATCATAGGTGGCAACAATGCAAACAGGCCAGCCCCGAAAAAGACGGGAACAATAAGTAAGAGTACCTGAGAGAATCCTAGGTTGCCGATTATGCGATCTTCGACGGTCGTTACTTGCGCGGGAACTACGGTAACTTTCATAGGCTACTCCTTCTTCGCTTTTGTTATCTTTGAGCTGCGAGGCCTTGGTGAGATGGGTGCTTCGTATGTGGTTCCTGTTTTTGCTGGACTGGAGCTATCAGCAACACGCCGTACCTTCACGCCTCTGGATGTGTCTGCGCGATTGGCGGTCTGACTGCGCGCATTGCTTGGGCTTGCACCTGATGATCTGCTGGAGCCGCTACGTACTGTCCTGGTGCTACCCCTCACTGCTACGGAAGATTTGCTGACGACATTTCTAGTTTGACCAGTCAGATAGCTAACGCCGTTCATAAATTGTCCGCCAAGCTTACGCATATTACGCGCGCCCATACTGACATAGCTAAACTGCATCATGACGCCTTGAGTCTTCAGCAGTACAAGGATAGTAGCTAGACCGAGAACCATCGCCATTAAAGTATCTGGAAAATCATTGCCACTCGATTTTGCCATACCCGTAAATAGCGATGCGGATAGTTGTAAAATCACGACATGTACAAAGAGTACGAATACGGTAATAAAGTAAGTTTTAAACGCAGTTTCAGCAAAATCTCTAAATCCAGGAATTAACCATACCATAGCAACAATTGGCGATAATACGGCTCCGATAAAGAGAGTGACCAAGCGCCCGACATAATACACCAGCAGGATAACGCTGAAGATGAGGAAGGTAATCATCATGAGTAGTGCTCCAAGACCTTGACCGCCCGACTGTTTTACCACCTCAGTCAAAGTACCCCACACACTTGTTGCGCCGGATACTTTTCCAACCGCTGCAATAAGTGCATTTGAGAGAGCTATAATCCCGTCAATAAAAAATATCGAAGTATTCATCAGGAGGAATATCAGTCCAATGCGGGGCAGCAAATGCTTGAACTCAATTTCTTCAAAACCAAAGGTAGAAGCACTCATGACGTGAAACCCTATTAGTGCAATCACGATAATTAGCAGCACATCTGCTATTCCAACCATCGCAAGCCAGAAATTGAATACGCTTGGATTTTGCGCCATGAGTGGCGTTGACTTTGTGAAATAGTCGAGAGCACCAAGGAATGGGCTTGCTATTGTTTGAATGATTGTATTCAAGAATCCTGTGACCGCTTTGATCAGTATGTCTACAAGACCACTGTCTGTGTTCGTAGCTGGAATCGCTTCGAGTGATGGCAAGGTAGCGTTACCCGCAGCCTGTGGCGTGCCGTAAGCATTCGTCAGTATGGAGGTCAACGTAATTGCTGCAATAACAATTACGAGACCGAGTAATGCATTTTTAAGGACGTGCTTCGCGTGTTCAAGCTTTTCTGGCTTTCCGCTGCTCGTCATGTATAAGTAGCCGGCGTTAACAATGAAAAATACGCTGGCAATAGCAGCGAGCGACGCTAATACTTTCATGGTTGGCCAAACATACTCACGCATGGCGGTGACCGCGCCAGAAGCGTCTGCGAAGAAAGTCATACTCACTGGGAGTATGCCACTTGCAAAGTCCATCTGAGGTTAACTCCCAAATGCCTGTGTTGCAAGTGTAGTGACGATGTTACTAATTACAAATGCGGCTATAACAATAGCCAGTCCGATAGCTGACCATGTTAGGGTTCGCTTGGCCTTATCGAGCTGTTCAGGATTACCTGAGCTTGTGATGTAGGTAAATCCGCCCGCTACAAAAAAGCCGGTCGCTACGAGACCGGCGAGGCCTGCAACAACCTTAATGATACTTCGTATAAAGTTTTCAACGTTTGTTATATCGCCTGAAGCGGCAAATGCCGTCGGGGCAAGGATGAGCGGCAAGCCCACAGCCACAAAAAAGATTACAAATTTGATATCTGTGGAACTTCTGATCATTAAACCCTCCGTCGATAATGTATTTCTGTGGCTTCAAAATATCACAGATACAAAACAGTAGTACAGCACAAGCATTATAAAATATTGTCAAGTTTATACGGCACAAGCATTTTGGGTATCTGTAAAGGGTGTAGCGTATTCTACTACAAAACCCCCGAAGAGCTTCCTAGGTGCTATTGACGAAATGGTACTATTCGTTGACCTGATATGTAAATGATTGAGTTTTGTATGACGGTTGTATAGTATATGGCATATATGAGCAACAGACTTGCTTCAGAAAAAGTCATCGTATCGGCCCCGACATCGTTTTCTGGGTCGGCTCAACGCATTTGGAAAATTACTAACACAAGCAACCCCGCGCTCAAGTGGTTTGTACTTGCACCTATAGCCATCTGCCTCACCATGGGTGTATGGGTGCTTGTTTTTATGTGGTATATCGTTATTTTCGGGCTGTTTGGCATCTTCGTAATCCCATTCCGGTTCCTGACCCGTAGTGGTCGCTATAACAAGCGTAGTAAGCTCCAGCATCGCGAATTACTCGAAGCTATCCGCGATGGCAAGATGAATAAAACAGCCGAATAAACTCGGCTGGACTTTGCTTTTTCCTATAGAAAAAACCAAAGTATATGCGTGAAACATGAATTATACTGACACGGTTGCAAGTAACGCGTGCTTTAAAATCTGTTATATTGGTTACCTGCAACAAGATAACTATCGATATTGGAATGGAGAATTATGAAACTACAGTCAAGGTTGGATGAATTATCAGTCAGTATTGCAAGTTTTCAGGATCCGCAAGATATGTTAGACAACGAATGGCAAGAGTATACCGATAACAGCGTTATTGCCCTAATGGCTGGAGGAGAAAGTAGTCGTTTCAAAGATGTGTAAGCCGGACAGCAGGTCCAGAAGAGTGTTTTTGAGTTGCCAAATGGCGACACGATGATCGAGATGACAATACGCATGTTTCGTGATGCCGGTATCAAGCGGTTTGCTGCACTAGTATTCCATAATGGGAAAAGCACTGAAGAGAGATTAGGCGACGGGTCAAGCATGGACGTCGAGATAACTTACAGCTACGATCCCGAAATGCCAGTTGGACGAGGTGGGGCGATTCGTCATGCGATTGAAGTTGGTGCGATTCCGCGCGGCTGTAATCTGATTGTCGCTAACCCCTCGGACATCATCACTGATTTCCCTGGGTCGTTTCCCCGCTTCATAGTATCAGGGCATCTTGAAGGTCAGCGAAACGGGATGATAGCAACGGCAGTCCTAGCGCGCGGACTGGCTTATTCCGCGACTGGCATGATGGTAAAGAATAATCAGGTTGTTGATACGGATGGCTTTCCGTTTATACCCGTACCCGCACATGCAGGGTTCACTCTCTTTTCGCCCGAGGCGATGCATGCCATAGCCGGAAAGCCAAATTATGAGTAGTAAAATAATCTTTTGGACGAACATGCTAGAGCTGATTTTGGCTAAGGCAACCATTACGGCATAGAGAGGAAAGGTGTTGTTCGACAGGGGTGGAAGCTTAAGATTAGGCACCCAAGCCATGTCTAAGGTCATGACATAGCCTGTTTTTTAATAAGGGCCCGATAATAATCAGTGCTAGCAAGGCATAGACATACTGCGGTGCATATTTTTGCACATGATTTTTAAGAGTATGTATCATTTTTGCCAGCTTCACTATATGTAACATTATACAGTAGAAAAACTTCTTAACAGATTGGCTTAGGAGTGGGCATGAGTTAGCTCGCTATGGTGCTTCAATCCCACTACTAATGGAGAAAAATGCAGATAGCGTAAGGCTTTTTTGAACGCTTATATCGACGCGTAAGAGTAAAAAATGCTTATGTATAAAATTACATTCTTTAATTGAAAATTACTAAACCATAAGTTGTTCATAATGCTAGAGTTTGTTATAGTAAGCATTATGGGGATGAAAAAAAGAAAAATTACAGCGGTCACAATTTTCGTGACAACAATATTTATTTTTGGCGCATCCACAGTGTTTGCTCTGAGCGGGGCTGCTGCGCCCTCAGCTGAATCTGTTCTGACTGATAATGTTAACGATCAACCAACAAGTGACTCACCTGATGGTGCGCAATCTGATCAAGAAGGTGCAAAGGCGTCTAGCGGTACAACAGTAAGTCCGCTGGCTACCGCCGAGCAGACTCAGTCAGCCGTTCAAAATAAACAAGTCGAGCCCGCTCTTGTTGTGACTAGAAACGGGAACACGACTGTCGTAACGGACAAAAACGGTTGGCTTGCAACTTTTACCGACGGAGCTCGCACAGTCAGTGTACGTGGCTCGCAGCGCACTTTTAGTGAGCCTGGTGCTGTGCACACGGTGACCCACAATGTCTGGGTACGATTGTTGGATACCCCTTTTAGCGGCGTAGTTGACGAGGCTTGGTTGCAGGGCAAACTTAATGACACCAGCCTTGACGCGTTAGGAGTTGCAATGCAGTACATAAGTGGAGCACCTACCCTGACGGACGCGTCGAATCGTACGTATGCGAGCGATGCCGATTACGGACCTCTCGGCCCTGATGGGACAAGGCAGGAAGGCTCTGACTTCAATGATTATCTTGGTATAAATTATGATTACAACGGCGTGACCGATAGTTATGAGACAGCTCAACTTGGTGCTATGGACTGCTCTGGGTATATGAGAATGATATGGGGTTATAGGCTTGGTATGAAGCTAACTAATCAGGCAGACGGCACGGGCTTGGCGCTACCACGACGCGCCGTTCAAATGTATGCGTCAGGTCCTGGGGTCGCAACGATTGCTCAGGGTTCGGATGCGCGGGCAAATATGGCAAAATTACAGCCAGGTGATCTGGTGTTCAGTGATGCGAGTACTGATGACGGAACGGCGATTGATCATGTAGGACTATATTTAGGGAAAGATTCTGCGGGCAACTACCGATTTATTTCTAGTAGGAAGACCGCAAACGGCCCTACTATGAGTGATATTGGCGGCAAATCCGTATTAAACGGCACTGGTCTCTACGCAAAGAGTTTCGTGGCTGCACGACGGCTCTAAAAAGTTAAACGCTCCTTGCGTTTTGCTCATAGGTGATAGGTATTAGCTGCTTCGAAGATTGCATCGCTTGAGGTAGTGTATAATTATTTTCAGAGGGTAACATATGAGATTAGCAGTTTTTGGGGAAACAAACCGTACTAAGCACTATCTTGTGAAGCGAGCACTGGATGCTGGCTATGCTGTCGATGTCCTAGAGTCACTAGTTAGTGAACCCCGTCGTGGACGTCAAGGGCTTACCACTGTTGTCGGTGAGATAGATAGTATTAAAAGCATGAATAAAGTTATGAAAAATGCTGATGCAGTTGTCTGTTTACTCCATGATACGCAGGATGATTTTGATGAAAAAAGTGTAAGAATAATAAGAAGCCTCATCTCTTGTATGGAGGCTAATTTTATACGACGATTAGTGATATTTTCCTATGTCAAAACCGAAACACGTCAAAAGACCCCTGAACATGGTGGTCTGTTGCGCTCTCTACTTTCGACGATCGTAAAACCCAATAGTCATCCTCAGAATATTGTCGATTTATTGAAGGAGACGGATATTGATTGGACGATAGTCGGGCACCCACCCATAGCCACAAGTCTAGCGAGTGATCTCGAGCAGCCAGTCTTTGATGTTGAAATACACAGTAAAAATCTTGCTAAGCAAATCGTTAACCAGATCACTGATGTGGGCTACCTTAAGGATACTTTATTTTTGTCTGCTTAACTACAGACTAGGCTAATTACTCAGTTGCTTTTTGGTTTTTTCCCAGTCTAATCGTTCGAGTATGGCATTGTAGCTGGCGAGATTGGCAGGCTTCGTTATTTGTTGGCTGAGATCAACCCCTACTACGTTGTAAGATAGGCGAATCGGAAGACGCGCTAACCCTATTGTTTTAGCTTGCTCGAGACAAGTGTCGTGGAAAGCCTTGCAGCTGTCGCTAAGCTGAGTCCAGGCACGGAGTTGGTCGTCGGTAACTTTATCGCGAGCAACGCTCATAGTGACGTCAATTGCAGCCGAGCGCATGACTTCTTCACTGAATTGTTGATCAAATATGAAATTACCGAGCGAATAGGTGATGAGCTTCCCCTTGTACGCTTCTGTCGGCTGGATCCAGTGGGGATGGTTACCTATTACAGCGTCGGCGCCGTTGTCAATCATCTTACGGTATAGATCACGACGCACCGTGTCTGAGATAGCTTGATATTCTTGTCCCATGTGCGGGAACGCGATGACGGGCATTATCTTGGCGTATTCTTGCATGATGGCGATGGACGTATCCGTTACGGTGTAATACACGCCGTCAAAACCACAGAGTGCGATTGGGATGGCAGCATCTTGCTGTCGATTATCTAGCATGACCCGAGTTGGAAGGGATATGACTTCGCAGACATCGTTCTTGACGTGAGCGTTGAAATTACCAAAATGTTGAATATTGCTTGCCTCAAGCGCCTTACGCGTGGCTTCTAAGCCTGGTTCACGTTTCTGATTCTGTGTATGGTTATTGGCAAGCGATAGTACGTCAAACCATTTAGCTGCCTCCGGTAGGTAGTCAGTGTCGCAGTTAAACTCCCATAGCTGTGGTACGAATCCGATGGGTTGTTTAATGCCTGGGACGGCTGGACACTCGAGGTTTGCAATCCAAGCGTCATAGCTTTCGCGGTCAAACTCATTGAGGCGGGAAAATGGGTATTTTTCCTTCATGCTACTCTGTTGAGACCAGTCATTCATGCGTCGTCCCCAATATACATCCCCTGCTAGCAGTATTCTGCTTTCAAGAGCGATATTTTTTGAGAGTGTCGTTGAATACGGTATCTCAGGAGCGGGTCGGTTTTTGTACCAAACGCTGAACATGAGACCAGCGCCAATTAAACTAAGTACAACCAGACACACGATATTCTTGCGCTGAGTAGCTGAAAGGTTCTTTATATAGCCTGTAATCCGCTTTTGTGGCTGTTGAATTTTTCTATTCTTGTTAGATTTCCGATGTACACTTTTGACGGATTTCTTCTTGAACAAAGCTAAGCGTATCTTCATCTTAATTCGATTCCTTTTCTGGTCGTCCAAAT
>JBGAWL010000035.1:0-9454 GCA_044227625.1 Saccharimonadales bacterium (SeqCode)
CCTGCACCTTGCCTACAACCGGGCGCGCCGCGGCGTGAAAGACGAACGTCTAAAAGAGATTATAAATGGCATGAAAAAGAGTAAAGCAGGAGTGGCAGCATGAGTGGCCAAATACCAAATACCAAATACCAAATACCAGACAAATTCCAAATTCCAAATTCCAATGACTTTCATTTGGAATCTGGAATCTGGAATTTGGTATTTGAAGCGACCGAAGGGAGCGACTTGTGGCTGGCGTAGTAGTTTCCATAAAAGACCTCGTTGTACGCGTACAATTTGACGCTGACCCACCCGAAATCAACGAAATACTCGCGGCCGACAACGAGCAGAAAACGCAACTGCTCGTCGACCATCTTGAGGTCGGCGGCATTGCCTTTTGCCTCAATGTGCGAACTGACAGGAGCCTCCTAAAGGGCGATACGGTACAACGCACCGGCAAAGGGATTGAAGTGCCGCTTGGTGAGCCAACCATTGGTCGTATTCTCAACGCCCTTGGCGACCCGCTGGACGGCCAGCCGGCCATTGGCGCCGACGAAGCAAAACGCAAAGATATCATGAAACTTCCGCCCCGGAGTAGTAATTTTACCGTGGCCAAACCAGAAATTTTGGAAACAGGTATTAAGGTTATCGACTTTTTGACGCCGTTTGTAAAAGGGCGAAAAATTGGGGTAATTGGAGGCGCCGGTGTTGGTAAAACCGTGACTACCATGGAGCTTATAAACAATACTGCCCAAGGTGGCGGTAAGAGTGACGGCAGCCTTTCTTTCTTTGCTGGCATTGGTGAACGTATTCGCGAAGGACACGAGCTGTGGGATACCCTGCGCGAAAACGACCTGCTTAAGAATACCGTTATGTTCTTTGCACAAATGAACGAAAACCCGGTGCAGCGTTCACTCATTGGCGTGTCGGCAACAGCTGCAGCGGAACATTTTCGCGATGAACTACACAAAGACATATTGTTTTTTGCGGACAACATGTTCCGTTACATTCAGGCCCGCAACGAACTTTCGACCATTTTGGACCAGGTGCCAAACGAAGGTGGATATGAGCCTACTGTTTTCTCAGACGTGAAAGTTCTTCAGGACCGCTTGAGCTCGAACGAAAATGGTTCCATTACTTCGGTGCAGACTATTTACGTCCCAGCCGATGACATCTCTGACCCGGCAGTGCAATTTATTCAGCATGAGATGGACAGTATTATAGTGTTGTCGCGTAAGGTGGCCGAACAAGGCGTGCGACCGGCAGTTGACCTAACGCTTACAAACTCTAGCCTGCTCACGCCGGAAATTGTTGGCGAACGACATTACCTCCTGAGCGTTCAGGTGCAAGCCCTGCTGCAGAAGTATGAGTCACTCAAAGGCATCATCGCTATTATTGGTGAAAACGAACTGAGCCCTGCAGACCGAGCTGACTACGCCAAAGCTAAAAAGCTCATTACCAATTTCTCCCAAAACATGAATGTCATGACAAAACACAACGGCATAAAGGGCGATTACTTCACGCGTGAGGAAACCCTCAAGAGCATCGAAGAAATAATCATTTAGGTAGCCCAGTATGCAAGAAGACCAAGTGAAGCCAACAGAGGAGAAAGAAGCATCCCAGGCGAAACAGGGCACTTCAGACAGTACCTCCATGTATGTAAAGGTCTATGCGCCGTACAAGGTATATTTTGAAGGTGACGCCGAGAGCATCAGTGCGGCGAGCCAAACAGGCCCCTTTGATATTTTGCCGAGGCACCACAATTTCATTACGTTGCTTACCACCTGCGATATTATTGTACGGACCAAAACCGGCGAAGAGAAAATTCGTATTCAGGCAGGCCTCATGCACGTCAAGGAAGATAGTGTGGTAGTGTTTCTTGATATTTAGTAAACGTATGCTAAGGTGTAAGTATAAACGGAAAGACGCAGCATGTACTATGCAGATAAACGGTCGCACAAACATGCAAAAGTACGTCGACGAGTGATTTGGCTGTCGATTATTCTATTACTTGCCGCTACTTTTTACTGGATTTCGCAGCTAACTCTCGCGCCCAAGCAAGAACTGCGCAGCTCCCCTCCGCTGAGTCGCAAGGGCAACACGGCTGTACAAAAGAAAACCGTCATTCGAAAGCCAGAATTCACCATGTCGCTCAGCTCGACGTGGAAAGAGACAGCCGCTGGACAAACCGCAACAGCACCACGGTATGCGTTTACCGACACCCAAAACTCGCGGGTGATTGAATTCTTCATAAATAATCCACCGGTAAACCTTGCATTGAACCGAGCGATTGTCGTCTCGGGTGTAGACGAAAAGCTTGCCTATGACTTGGTGTCGGGTAACTGTACGGCCTTTACAGATGCAAATAAGACAGCGAGTCAGAGCACTGTTGCAAAAGCAAAGTGGCAGGAGGTTGATTTTCTATGTGACGCGGCAAATAGCTCAAGAGCAGTGGTGGGAACGATATCAAAAGACGGTATGAATCAATTTTTGGTACGATTACCGAACGGTGTAACGTATAAAGTGTTTATTATGTACACCGATAACAATATTAACCCGGACTACAGCGTGCTCTATGAAATATTACAGAGTATGCAGTTTAGGTAAATATACCCTTCGCACAATACTTATGTGAGGGGTACATATTGGCAAGCAGGAGATGTGAAGGCCACAACCAGGGGGTTCTATTCGACGATAAAATAATCGAACCCAAAGCTGGCGTTTGCGGGTGGGTTGTTTGCGGCACAAATACTAAAGTTCGAAGCGCTACGGTTGACGTAATAGCCGACGAGGGCAGCATTTGAGCCGACGGGCGTGGCGATGACATTCGGTGTTGCATTGTACTTTTGGGTGAAATTCACGGTGACGAAACAGCCAGCCACGGGGCCGCTACCGGTGTTGATGTTTATGCTCCCAGCAGTGTCCGAGCCGCTGAGCGCGACGGTACCGCCACCGCCGAGGGCTGGTCCGTTGTCCCTGTCGGGTGTAGAACCGCCAATGACAATGTGGCGGGTAAGCGTGAGGCTACCGTTCATCTGCAGCGTATTTACGGTAATTGCTGGCGCAGATATGGTGCCGCCGAATGTTGCGCCACCAGCGACACTCAAGCCTTTTTGAACAGCAAGCTGACCCTGAATGCTCGTATCGCCCGCTACGTTTAGGCCTTTGTTTACCTGGAGCTGTTCGAATATGCTATTGCCGGAAACGGTTATTCCGGGGACGCTCAGGCTTCCTCCGACCTGAATGGCACCTGCGACCTCTAGACTATCACGAATAAGTACCTTGCCAGCAAACACTGCGTTACTTTGCACACTCAAGATTTGTTTGGGTTGCCCGACGGTTACGTCGCTGGTTGCGAGCTGTTTTAGCGTGTCCTGACTGAGGGATTGGGTCTGAACGGTGCCTTTCTCCTGCTTTTTACTGTTGAGATATGTAATAAGAATTATTCCACCCGCAACTGCTAGCAAGAATACGAACAGCAACAAGTAAATGTTCACTTTTCTGATGAATCGCTGGACAAAAGAACCTTGTTGGGCTGCGGCCAAAGGCGTATCATCTATTTTACCAGCCGAACTTGCGCTGTTTTCGAGACTGTTATCGTCTGCACCCGTTTCCAGCGTGCTGCTGCTGCCGGCCGACTCGAGACTATTCGAATCCTCACCATTCGTTTTTTCATCATCTGCCATAGGGCTTTTCTCTTATGCTTATACTAGTTTTATCATACAGCACGAGCCGTTTAAAAGGAATAATATTGTTGAGACATTTGCATCGAAACACAAAATGCGAGAAAATAAGCGTGAGTAGAATACATTATGAAAATACAAACACTATTTCGGATTTCCCTCGTCTCGATCGTACTCGCAACTAGCTGGAGTGTTACTGCCGTATTCGCGCAACAGTCATCTTCCTCAAGTTATCAGGTCAACGAAGTATTTTTTGGTACAGGCGGTGAGCTCAATGCCTGCTCTGGCTCTTACTGTGCGAAACAATCCGCTGGTGAGCTGACCGTGGGTAACACCAAGGGCACGGCTTATCAAGCTCAGGCAGGATTCAATACCGATAGAACCCCCTGGATTGAAGTGATTGTTACGAAAGCAAATGTTGACCTCGGGGTTGTCAGCACGACGGCTACTAGCTATGACTACGCAGCTTTCACGGTCAAGTCGTATCTTGCAGAAGGGTATTCCGTGCAGATTTATGGAGCAGCCCCGACGAATTCTGGTCGCGAAATTGCTTCACCAACAACGGCTACACCCTCTGCTATCGGTACCGAACAGTTTGGTATGAATCTGGTCGACAATACGACGCCGAACATAGGCGCTAACCCTGTTCAGCAACCTGATTCGTCTTTCAGTTTTGGAGAAGCAAATGGCAACGGCGGTACAGGTGAGGTTTACGATGTACCCGATAGTTTTAAGTACGAAAGCGGCGACGTGATTGCGCTTTCGCAACAAAGCTCAGGCTATACCGACTACACTATCTCCTACATCATGAACATCACAGCGATAACTCCGGGCGGCACGTACACTACCGGGCATACTATAGTAGCTACGGCGACCTTCTAGAACCTGAATCACAAAACACCTTCCTGCTATACCGTGCTGTCATCCCAGCGAAGGCTGGGATCCAGAAATAATATACTGGATTCCCGCTGGAGTTTACCCCCGACTTGATTGAGGGCGGGAATGACACTTTGGAGGTTTTGAGGCTCAGGTTCTAGAGAGCCGCATTCTCTCTTTGCGTTTCTTTTGTGGTTTGCAAAGAAAATAACATACAATAAGAATAATTTTTACAACAAGTATAAATATTATTTACAACATTTAGTATATTTTCTCTTTAAAATATATTGCACATCGTATCGCATAGTGATACATTGAGTGATGTAAATATTAATTAACCCTTTACAACAGTAAGGAGAATACACATACTATGAATAGCAACTATAAGTCGCTACGACGCCCGACGGCCGCCCTGATGGCGCTGGCGCTCGTAGTTGGTAGCGCCGTGCCGGCTCTACTTGGTGCTAGTGCCTATGCGGCACAAGTAACCTCACGTCAGCTCAAGATGAGCGACAGCGCTCCCAGCTCAAACGCTACCTTCGCCAGTGGCGTCGGTAGTGGTACGAACGTTTCGTACGAAGTGAAGTTCACTGCCCCAACAGCTAGTAACATTGGGGGCATCGTGGTAGACATCTGTGCGAACACGCCACTCGTGGGTGACACATCATGTACCTATCCAGCCGGATTCGACTGGGGTGGGGCAACACCATCTGTCACTGTCAACGCTGGCCTCGCTGGCACTTGGACAGCGGCTGGTTCAGCCGGTGGCTCTGGTGGTGCTCAAACACAAGTGCTTCGTCTGTCGAATGCAACCCCTGAAACACCTTCAGCTCCCATTCGGTTCACGGTCACCGGTGTAACAAACCCAAATGCCACAAACCTTACGAACGGACACTATTCATACTATGCACGTATCCTCACATTTGACACGTCAGGGAATATGAGTAGCCAGTACACATCAAGTGGCACAACTCGTGCTGCCTCATTCGCGAACATGGTTGACTACGGTGGTGTTGCGCTCTCTATTCAGAACGCCATCCAAATCACCGCTCGCGTCATGGAAACAATGAGCCTCTGTACTTCAGCGGCAACCATGACAGCCAACTGTACTGGTGCAACCACACCAAGCATCGAGATTGGTGAAAACGTCAACGGTACCATCGTCTTGGACGACACACTCTCAACGACGCCAGCCTATTCTCAGGTTTCAACGAACGCCACAAACGGCTATGCAATCTACATGAAAGCACGCTATGCCTGCGGTGGGCTCAGCAAAGACTCTGGTGCTACCTGTGAGATTCCTCCAGTAAACACCGGTTCCGCAACCGCTGCAGCTATTGCGAACGGCGATGGTGAATTCGGTGCACAAGTAGCGAACGGTACGGCCGCAGGCGGCGGTAGCGGCACAAACACCGCAGTTGCTCGTTGGGCACAGACAGGTAGTAACTTCCTCATGGACATTACAACCGCAAGCGATGGTGTTGATGACACCTACGGAAGCCTCGTCATCGACTCCTTCAGCGAATCTGGCTCTAACAAACAGGCTGCATCCGTCAACAACACCTACACCTTTGGTGCGGCAGCGGCATCGACGACCCCAGCCGGTATCTACTCTCAGGCCTTCGTACTTGTAGCAGTAGGTGTGTTCTAGGGTAGGAGAACGTACGTGAAGACGCAGAGGCAATGGCTACGGAACATTGCCTCTGTTTTTATTATTGCCGTGGTAGGATTGTCGGTAACAGCCATACAACAACCTACCGTAACAGCGGCGCAGCTAAACACTCGTCAACTGAAGTTCAATAACAGCAGAGCCGGCGAGACAAACGTGCAGTATCAGCTGAGTTTCTCAGGCCAGACTCTTGCTTTAGTTGGCTCAATTCGTTTGCAAGTTTGTGCGAATGACCCATTTCCGGGCATGCCCTGTACGGCACCGGCGGGTTTTGACATAAGCCAGGCGCAGCTTGTTTCACAATCTGTCATGACGGGCTTTAGCATACATCCCTCGACCACTGCCAACGAGCTTATACTTACAAGAACACCAGGTCTCGCGGTAGCTGGCACGGCACGGTATGAACTGACCGATGTAGACAACCCGACAAATTCCGGAACATACTATGGTCGCCTTGAAACCTTTGCGAGTACAGACGCCACTGGACCATCTATTGACGCTGGCGGCCTTGCATTTGCATACACCCAGTCTGCCATAGCGATACAAACATACGTGCCGCCATATTTGGCATTTTGTGTGGCGAACAGTATTATCAACGAAGATTGTACAACGGCTACGGGCGACTACATCGACTTCGGTGAGTTTTCGTCAACACGCACAGCTACCGGTCAAACAAAACTGCTCGTCGCAACGAATGCAGACTTTGGCTATGCTATAACGGTGAGCGGTACGACGTTGACATCGGGGATAAATACGATTCCTCCCATGAGTACACTCGATGTGTCGCGTCGTGGGACGAGTCAGTTTGGGCTCAATCTGCGCGCAAATGGTTCGACGGCGTCAGGACAAGATCCCTTAGGCATGGGAAGTGGGTCTCCGACGTTGGAGTACAATCAGCCCGATCGTTTCAAATACGTGTCAGGTGACGTGCTTGCGAGCTACGGAGACCCTGACTACTATAAAACGTATACGGTTAATTACATTGTGAATGTGTCGAGCAATCAGGCGCCCGGATTGTATGTGAGTACCCTGACATATATTGCGCTTGCGACATTCTAGCGGTCCGCGTGCGGGCAAAATAGCCTTCCCGCAGACCCAAATGGCAGTAAGAAGCGTTTCCCTCTTTTGCTGGCATAAGCACCATGGTATTATGATATGCGAACGGTAGTTTAACTGAGGCAAAAAAAGGGAATTATGAACAAAATATCACGAATAGTAGTAGTTATTGCACTTGCCTGTGGTCTCGTTACGGCAGGGGTTGTCAGTCCAACAAGTACGTTTGCGCAAAATGATACAGCCGGGAACGGTATACGGGTTTCGCCGGTACGCACAGACGTCACGATGAACCCTGGTGAATCACGCACTATCATGCTTACCATACAGAACATAACCGGGGCAGCTGGCGAATTTCAGGCTGTTGTGAATGATTTTATACCGAAGGGTGAAGCGGGGCAGCCTGCACTTATTCTTGACGCCGACAAGTTTGCACCAAGCCATAGCCTTAAGCGCTACATTGCAAAGATACCAAATGTTTCCGTGGGCAGGGGCGAGTATAAAGAAGTTAAGGTAACTATAAATGTACCGAAAGATGCAGCTGGCGGTGGCTATTACGGTGCTGTGCGATTTGTGACGGCCAATGACTCCGTCAACAAAAACGTAACACTTTCTGCGAGTGTCGCGTCCATAATCCTAGTGCGTGTAAATGGCGATATTGTCGAAAACGTGACGCTCGAAAGCCTAGATGTTCGGAAAAGCGTAAAAAGCGAATCTGGAAGCTCGTTTTTCGTGTCTAACAAAAACCTGTATGCCGTTGCACGCTTTAAGAACTCAGGTAATTCGCACGAACAGCCATTTGGCAAAATTGTGCTGAAAAAGGGCAATAAAGTCCTGCAGACTACCGAAATTAACGACACGGTACCAAAGGGCAACGTTTTGCCGGACAGCATTCGGCGCTTTGATGTGAAGCTCGACAAGGTTGGAGCTTGGGGTAAGTACACCGTAGAAGGTAATTTTGGCTATGGCACTACCGGCCAGCTCGTGAGTGGCAAAACCAGTTTCTACGTATTTCCTCTTGCGCTGATAATCCTGGGGGTTTTGCTCCTCGGTGCAATCGCATTCGCAATATTTGGCTTGCCTAAAGCAATCAAGCGCTATAACGCTAGTGTTGTGCGCCGAGCAAATCGTCGATAAACGTCAGGACTACTAGTAGTCAAAGCTCTTTTCCGGTATGCTTTGAGGGTAAAGCATAACCATTGAACGCTAAACATGAGACGCACAATACCGAAAATAGTACCGACAGTCACTCTTAGCATACTGCTTGTTATGAGTAGCGTTGGCCATGTCCTTGCGCAGTTTGGAGGTACTCCTGAGCCACAACAGTCGGGCACGACTGGCTTGCAGGGTAAGATTTCTAGCCCGCCGCCGACAACCCCTGCGACTATTTCGACTCCTACCTCCGGTCGGGTATTCGATACGACCCCTATAACAGTTAGTGGTCTCTGTAAAACTGGTCTGCTGGTAAAAATCTTTAGCAACAACATTTTTGTTGGTTCGGCAGATTGTGCCGGGGGGAGTTACAGCATACAGGTTGACATTTTTGGCGGGAGCAACGAGCTTGTTGCCAAGGTATATGATGCGCTTGACCAAGAGGGCCCAGAGAGTAACAAAGTGACGGTTACTTTTCAGGACACGCAATTTGCTGCTTTTGGGCAGCGTATTACCCTTTCTAGTAACCTTGCTAAGCTTGGTGCTCCCGTTGGCTCGCAGTTAACATGGCCGATAATTCTTAGTGGTGGTACCGGACCCTACGCCATAAGTGTCGACTGGGGTGACGGCAGTGCGACAGACCTGAAGAGTCAGCCATTTGCCGGCACATTCGATATTACCCATACCTATAAATCCGCTGGTATATACCGGGTGGTTGTAAAAGCGACCGATTCTACCGGCGCGACTGCTTTTTTGCAGATTGTTGGTGTTGGAAATGGGCCTGTTACCCAGAGCAGTACAGGGAGCAAAAGTGGAGCAAACAGTGGGGGTGTTACAAAAGTTGTGTATATTTGGTGGCCGCTACTACTAATGGTCCCTCTCATTATTGCCATGTTCTGGGTTGGTAAGCGTTACGAACTGACAGCCATCCACAAGCAGCTTGAGCAGCAGGCACAGCTATACAACAATGAAATTCAGCGCTAAATGGTAATGAGACAAACATGCGCAGCCCCATCCGCTTCAAGCGGATGGGTGCCTCTGG
>JBGAWL010000036.1:0-8928 GCA_044227625.1 Saccharimonadales bacterium (SeqCode)
CAAATGACACCAGTGAAAACGTGCATCAAGACGTTGTTCGTTTTAGCGGTAAGACAGACAAAGAAAACAAGCTCCACGACACCCTCATTCACCCAGACACAGAAAAAGCCATTATATTTGAGGCGACTCAGCGCGGAGTAGAACGGCTGGAAAACGAGCTTCGTCTGCGCGGTTTCAATGTTGCCAGCATCCATGGCGGCAAAAGCCAGGCCAAGCGCGCTCATGCCCTAGCCAGCTTTAAAAAGGGCGACGTAACTATTCTGGTCGCCACCGACGTTGCAGCGCGTGGTCTCGACGTTACCGACATAACTCATGTCATCAACTACACCCAGCCACAGACATACGACGACTACATTCACCGCATTGGACGTTCTGGCCGAGCAGGGCGTATTGGCTACGCATTAACGTTTGTAGAGCAATAATCATGCCATCTTCCACAAAAAGCGCCGCCTTCTTCGCCAGCGAAGAAGGACAGGCATTTATACAGTCTCTCAAGGAAATGACGGCCGACGCTCGCTACATTACCAACCCAGGCTACAGCCCAAACGGCGAACTCTACCCGAGCCATGTCATTCCGTTTGTGGAAAAGCATATTGAATACCTACGCACGCACCCCACTACCGACCCACAGCACTACCTCTCAAACCTTCGTCTCATTACCCGCGTCCGATAAATAAATACTGGGAGATATAGCGTTCGTGCCAGAACCACGATACTATACTGCTATGAGCTTTTCGTATTTTTCGCGGGGCGGCGTTGTATTGCCCGTAGAGCAGGCAACAGTGTCGCTCGCGAGCATCGAGTATTCCTACGGCTTCGGCGTGTACGAAACCATCCGCGTTTCGCACGGTATAGCACGTTTTGTAGATGAGCATTGCCGCCGACTCCAGCTATCTGCAGAAGCAATCGGACTCGAACAAAGCTACCAACCAAGTGAAATTACACACTGGATAACAGATATCATCAAAGCAAATGAAGTGGAAACGTGTAACATCAAGGTACTGCTCATTGGCGGCAAAACAGCGGCCGACGCCGAGCTATACATACTCTGCCTGGCACCGTACTTTGTTGAACGCAAACTCTACAAAACTGGCTGTCACTGCACCACGTACGAGTACGAACGCATGTACCCCCACGCCAAAACACTCAATATGCTGCCAAGTTATTTGGCCTATCGTACCGCCCAGTCGCAGGGCGCACACGACGCACTGCTTATAAACCGCCGCGGCGAAATTACCGAAGGTACGCGCAGCAACTTCTTTACACTGAAGGGCAGTACCATTTACTCACCGCCCGAGTCAGACATATTGCTCGGCGTCACCCGCGACCATGTGCTCGCGCTTGCGAAAGAGCAGGGGTTCGACATTGTCCACCAGCCCATACCACTCGACTCACTTAGCAGCTACGACGCCGCATTTCTCACCAGCACCAGCGCCAAAATCCTCCCTATACATACAGTAAACGGTTTTTCCTACTCGCACATCTCGGACGCACTCTATAACATAATGCAAAAGTTTAGTATTCTCTTCTAAAATTCAAATCGACAACATTCTGCATCAAAAGAACAGGAATCCCCAAGCGTTGCGTCCTTAAATCGAAGTCCTTCCGATTCGCCGCTTCTTGACCTTCCCAGAATCCTAAAGGCTTGTCGATCATGCCACTTCTTGAAATTATCCTTGTGGTGCAGTCTAAAAGATGCTCTTTATATACTTCAACCGCCTTTTCTGGCTCATCGTACATACCTGTCAGTATATTGTCGTCACCCGCGCTTCTGCCAAGCCGGCATGTATGTAGATAAGTAGATTGATCAAGGCCCTGTACTTTACGGAGCACGCCCTCAGCGCTAAAACCAAGGGCGTACATTCTACGCCTCTCTCCATGGGGCGATGAACCGCGAGTAGTTGGCGCTGTAATATGAACCCAATCATACCTAGCAACAGCTACACCTCTAAAACGCCCACGCAACCCAGCTGCAGCAAACACATCATAGTCTCGCCATACCTCTGCTGTAACCGAAACGATCCGTTTAATTTCAGCTGCGCAGGGCTTCAAAAGCCGTATTGCGCGAGCCGCTCGCTCCTCAGGCGATGGTATAGTCCACACATTTTCTGTAACTTCTTCCCGAGGCCCTAGCCTAGCTACTCCCGTTCTGGAAGTACGTTCTGGGAACTCACCAGAAACTGGCAGCCCGGGTCGTCTCTGACTCAACGCCTCGACCGCTCTTCCACGTACCTGTTCCTTAAAATCATGGTAAGCCATTCAGTTAAACTATAGTATATAATAAGCTAATTAACAATACCCTGATATAATATAAGTAACGATGTAACCCTGACGGTCCAGCCGATTAGCTGACATGTTTACAACTGGCTCTATCAGCACCATTTATTTACTGGACACTGGCTAGGTGGGCGCAGTCGAGCCTATTACGCTGGTTGCTATGTTCAATACCCAACCGTAGTTGACCCCGGATACGTACTCGTGCATCGGTTCGAGATTGTATAGAACCACTGCATATATCTAAAGGGAAGGGGTTAGATTATTTCTGTCTCAGCGCCAGACATAGCTTCTCGGAATTTTTCAGCATCTGCAACAGCTTCATCGGCATTCTTAAACCGTTTTTCGCTTATGTGGGTGAGGCTACCCCGGTCGTTTAGGTACCATCTGTAGCCACCACCCTTGCTTTTAGTAATGGTAAAACTAAGCTTGTAGGAACGGCGGAGGAGTTTTTGCAACATTCGTATCTTTCTTATCTTATGATAACCTGGTCGCGGCGAGGGCCAACGCCTATGTAGGTAATGGGGAGGCCGGTCCATGTTTCGAGTGCGGTTATATAGTCTTGAGCGGCCTGTGGCAAATCCGCGAATGAGCGTACCTCTGTTATATCTTCGCCCCAGGAGGAAAGCTCTTCGTACACCGGCTCACACTTTTCGAGCGCCCAGGCAGAATCTGGTGCCATGGTCAGTGTTTCACCGCGGTATGTGTACGAGGTACACACCTTAATAGTTTTGCCGTAGCGAGGCACCCAGTCGAGCTTGGTAATGGCGAGTTCGGTTGTGCCGTTGACCATATTCGCGCGGCGTATGCCGGTAATGTCTAGGTAGCCCAGCCGACGGACGCGTCCGGTCGTGGTGCCTTTTTCGGCATCTATAGTCGACATGTCGCCGTGGAGGACGCCCAGCAGTTTTTCATCGTGAATCTCCGTTACAAACGGCCCGCCGCCCACGTGTGACTGCACCGCTTTAACAATACCGATTGAACGCTCGAGTGTGGTCGGTGCAATCCCAAGCCCAGGTGCCACGCCACCAGCAGTGGTCGATGAGGATGTGACGTATGGGTACATGCCATGGTCTATGTCCAGTAAAAATGCCTGTGCACCTTCGGCAAGCAGCGTTGCACCGCCAACTAACCGCTCGTTTACATACACCGATGTGTCGGTTACAAACGGCTGGAGTTTTTGGAGCGCTAGCGCGTACGATTTCACTTCATTTTCTATGTCAACAGATGCTAAACCATGCTCTTTTCGTGCCGTTCCCACAGACTCAAGTCCTTCGCGCACAACCTGTAGGAGCGACTCATGGCTCCCGAGCAGACGTTCTGCGCGTACACCAGCACGCTGCGCCTTGGCGGCGTACGTGTCAGCTATACCGGCCTTGGTTGAGCCCTGCGCACCGCGACCAAGCTCGCGGATTTCCTCGAGCTGCTTATAATGTGGGAGCACTAGGTGGGCGCTGGCGCTCACTTTTAAGTTTTCGGGGGTAACCTGTATGCCAAGTTTTTCGATGTCACGCAGCTCATCGGCAAAGCGTACGGGGTCAACAATGGTGCCATTGCCTATGACATTCACGGCTTTCGGATGAGCAATGCCTGAGGGCACAATGTGCAGGGCAAGCTCCCGGCCGTCTGGCAGTACCACGGTGTGGCCAGCATTACTGCCACCATTAAACCGCGCTACAATGTCACATTCTTCTGCGAGCATATCAACAACACGGCCCTTGCCTTCGTCGCCGCGTTGCTGCCCAAATACACCGATGATTTTCACCTGGGTATGATACTAGTTCACCCTCAATATTACAATCCTAGATATTGCGTCCGATGTATGAGAAAATATAGGGTAATACCCGCTTATGGCCGAAAGGAGAAAGCCCTAAAATGAAATCATTCGCAAAAACAACATTGTTACTTGGAGCTCTAACCGGACTCTTTCTTGCCGTGGGCTACATGCTCGGCGGAAGGGGTGGAGCAATTATTGCGTTGCTGCTCGCTACCATCATGAACTTTGGCATGTACTGGTTTAGCGGCAGCATGGTCCTAAAAATGCAGCGTGCCGTGCCGCTTGACGTCAAAGCGTACCCACACATAGAAAAAGCCGTCCGAGAACTGGCTAAAAAAGATGGCCTGCCTATGCCAAAACTCTACTTCGTAGACTCACCCATTCCAAACGCCTTTGCCACTGGTCGCAGCCCCAAGCACGCCGTTGTAGCAGTAAACAGGGGGATTACCGAAATCCTGAACGAACGTGAGCTTCGCGCCGTCATTGCCCACGAACTCGGCCACGTAAAGAACTACGACATGCTGGTTTCTACCATAGCCGCAGCCGTCGGCGGCGCCATATCCATCTTGGCGGAAATGGCGTTTTGGGGCGGTTCTCTTTTTGGCGGAAATGACGAAGAAGGCAACAACTGGGTTGGCAGCCTTGCGATGCTCATTCTTGCGCCATTTGCCGCCATGCTCATACAAATGGCCGTGTCACGCAGCCGCGAGTTTGGTGCGGACGAGCACGGCGCACACCTGATAGGCCAGGGCGGTGACCTTGCCAGCGCCCTAAAGAAGCTCGAAGATTTCAAGCCAAACATGGCTGGCTTGCAGCCGCGTCCAAACGACCAGGCTACCGCACACCTCATGTTTACCAACATGTTTAGTATGCAGGGACTGTCCGGTCTGTTTTCCACCCACCCAAGCACTGCCGCCCGGGTTGAACGGCTCCAGCGAATGAGATAAGACTCAACGTTTAGCGTTCAACAACCAAGTTATCGACAAACAACTTGCAACGAATTACGAAACACGGGTTAACGACAAACGAATGCGGCCGTAAGGCCGCTATATACCATCGCGCAAGCGATATAACTAGTGATGGCCATGCGGAAACACCTGGCCAGACTGTTGTCGGCTTCTACAACTTCCGACAGGCAACGAGACTTGTTTGACGAACAGTTAGTATGCCGGTGGCATACTAACTGAGAGGAGTTGTCGAGTTGGTTGTAGAAACGAACAGCATGTCTGCCAAGATGCTGGAGCTCTGGCCTGGTTTTGGTTCCAAGGCCTTTTGGCAGCAAAAGGCCTTGGTCGGCTGGCAGTCCGAGAACTGCCATGCGTGAGTTAAGGTTTAGTGAGACCGTGAGGCAAGGTGGACGCACAAACCTCAATGGATACGTATGGATGCTGAAATAAATTCAGCATTACAAGGTAGAAAAACGCATGGGTTCCCAGCCAGAGTTTACCTCCAACTTGGGTCGTGGGGCAGGAATGACAAGAACATGGGATAATCTCCCACTTCGCTTTGGATAACGTACAGAAAGACATGGATTTGAATCTCTGAGGAAATAGCCACAGTAATACCCCTATCTCCACGACTAGACAAAACAACCACCGAAATGTACTATGCCCCTATGGACTGGAAAATACTTGCTATTAGCGTTCCTCTCTTTTTCGTAAGCTATCAAGCACTAGCCAAGATACTGCCAAAAGGTGCTTCACTTTTTCTGGTAAACGCATACGCTTCACTAATCGGCGCCGCACTGATGCTGAGCCTCCATCTTCTAACCCAAAAAGATAAGTCATTATCACTTACGCCCAAGATGTTAAGTTACGCGCTTGGTATTGGGCTCTTAATCGGACTTGGAAATTTTGGAATCATGAAAGCTTACAATCTTGGCGCCCCACAGTCGATGTTTACCATTATTTTTTACGTAGCTCTTATTATTTACGGCACAATAGTTGGATTGGTTCTATTTCACGAAAAGTTACAGCCGTTGCAAATCTTGGGCGCACTATTAGCATGTTTTGGTCTATTTTTGGTTGTGTATTTCAAAAAGTAATTATTTAACTGTGGCTGCTTTGATTTCCTGCGCGAGGTGTTCGTTCCACATGGGGGCGGTCACGGCCTGCACTACGTCTGCACCAGCTGCACGGTACTCGACAAAGTCAGCCGGTGTCATCACACCACCAACGCCAATGATTTCGTAGCTGTAGCCTTCTTTTTTCCGAAGCGCATTCAGTCGCCGTACCATGTCAAGACCGGCCCACCGTATGCCCGCACCGCATACACCACTTCGTAGCCGGCCCGGCCCGGGCAACGCTTGCTCGCCGTTTTCATCAACGATAGTACCTTGCAACGTGTTGATAGCGCTAATGGCCGCCACATAGGGCATAGCATCCCGGATGATTTCCTCAAGGGTGTTTTGCTGATCCCGGGTGAAATAGCCAATTTTTATGACAAGCGGAGTATCGCCCAGCACTGCTTTGGTACGCTTACATATTTCGACCACCGCATCGTGGCTATAGCATATAACACCCTCACTCGCGACGTTCGGACACGACAGGTTTATTTCGACCACTTTTGCACCCGCTTGTTTGGCGAGACCAGCGGCCGTGGCAAAGTCATCATAATATTCGTTTGCGCCATAGCCCTCACGGATTGTCCCGACCACGCTCATAATGAGCAGCTGCCCCTTGCCCACACCCGCGAACGCAGCAGGGAAGTCAGCCACCCAAACGCTCGGGTCTGGCGATGGCACGCCAAATGAGTTAGTGATATTTAAGGCAGTCGGGGTAGGCGGATAGTCGGGAAGCACGACCAGCGGTTGTTTGAGCTTTTCGAGCGTCAAATCACCATCTACCGCAATCGGTAGAACATTCGGGAAGGGGTTGCACGGAAACTCATGTGCCCGCTGGGTTTTATACACCACCACATCGTAGCCAAGCCGAAAGGCTGCGTTCGTATGCCGAGAGGTCGGCAGGGAACCGGCCGCTATGCCAAATGGGAAGTTTATAGGAAAGCCGAGAAAGGTATATTGCGGCTCGGCGCTTGAGTCTCGGTAATCCTTAGTATCAATATCGAAAGGCCCCTCGGCCACGTTCTCTGCATATGTTTTGGTTGGGTCGTACAGCATTACACGCTCTGTAATTTTACGTAGCCACCCGCGTACTCTGGGTGCTCTTTTTTAAAATCGTCGCCGTGACCCATGTCTTCGACAATTGGTACGTTCGCCTGACACTCCGGACAATTATCTACGTCATTGGCAGTAAACGTAACCTCTGCAAGCGCCTGAAGCTGTGGTACTTGCAGTGCCTCGGCAGTTACGCCGCCGCGGTTACATACCACGCTCACACCGATGACTTTGCCGCCAACCTTTTCAACTTCACGACAGACTTTTTCGACTGAGCCACCTGTGGTGAGCAAATCTTCTACAACGAGTACCCGCTTCCCGACGACTTGCTGTACAAATCCTGCGCGCTCAAACCAGAACCCGCTCTCGCCACCTTTGTCCGCCCACACACCTTTTGTGCCCGTCTCGCGAGCCGTGAGAACTGCCAGGACAATTCCTCCTGTGGCTGGCGCAACCACTGTGTCAAACTCTCCGACAAAAGGTGCAGCAAGCTCACGACAGATCTGTGCAACCAGCTCAGTGTGCGGAAACATCATATCCATGTTTATGTACCCAGTGCCGTGTTTGCCGCTCGTGTACACAAAATGTTTGTCGGTAAACACTGCGCCGATCTTTTCAAGTTCTGCTAGTACATTCACTTTATTGGCCCTTTCTGTAGGTGTTAATTTCACTTCGGAGTGCTTCTGCTTTGGCACGAGCCGCCTGGGCAAAGTCTGCGCCGCTGCTCGCAAAGATGATATCGCGAGATGAGCTGATGATAAGCCCGTCACCACGGCTATTTTGTGCGGCTACCATAGTAGCTTCCACACTACCACCCTGAGCGCCCACACCAGGCACTAAGAACCATAGGCCATCACCGACTATCTGGCGGATGGCCGCCGCTTCCTCGGGGTAGGTCGCACCGACCACGAGCATACAATTACCGCCCGTGTTCCAATCCATCGCCACCATTTTGGCAACATGTTCGTAGAGTTTATGGCCATCGACTGGACGATCCTGGAATTCGCCAGCGCCAGGGTTGGAAGTACGACAGAGAATAATCGAGCCTTTATCTTCTCGCAGGAGAAACGGCTCCAGTGCTTCGCGCCCAAGGTACGGGTGCAGGGTAATGGCGTCTGCCCCGAGATAGTCGTAGGCAAACTGCACATAGCCGTTATTTGTGTTGCCGATGTCGGCACGCTTAGCATCAAGGATAATGAGTACATCTGGTGCTACTCCGCGTATGTAGTCACATGTATCTTTCAGAGTCTGAATGCCTTCGGCACCGAGTGCTTCGTAAAATGCCGTGTTTGGCTTGTACGCACACACCAGATCATGCGTAGCGTCTACTACGGCCTTATTGAACGCCAGCTGTTCAACCCCGGTGGGCAATTTCGCAGCATCACTATCCAGCCCCACACACACCAGCGAGTTGGTATTCGTAGCGCTAGCTTTCAATTTGTCTGCGAATATCATCCGCCGCCCTCCGTTTATGAGTTTAGTGTATCGGATTACCTTTCACTCGTAAACAATCAGGCTGCTTCATTAGACTGTTCGTATGCCTTCACTAGCACATCAGGCTTTAACGCAGCTATAAGGTTGTCGCCAGCCTTGTGCCGTTGAATATCTTTGCGTGAAACAGTTGATATCTTGCGCGCAACCGTGGCGGCATAACCATCAATTTGCTCCAAATAGCCATGAATCATACCGCTTGCCCATTTATAATCTCCCTTACGCCTGACGTATTTACCATGCTCTTCCTGGAACTCACTTCCAGAGAGCT
>JBGAWL010000036.1:8938-9241 GCA_044227625.1 Saccharimonadales bacterium (SeqCode)
AATCGTGCTTAACGCGACTCGGATGCGGGTCTTTGTCCAAATTCGAATTATGGTGCATTTCACCATCTTTTGCTGTCGTGACCGTTCCTTCGAATCCTTTTGGAGCTACTGGTGCGGGCGATGCTAGTTCAATGATATAGGGCTTCCACTTACGCCTTCCACTTTGTCCCACCGTTTTTGCGAGACGAAGCAGCCCGTCGCTTGTATAATCAGCGATTTCTTCGTTAACCCCACATTCTTCGTGTAGCAGCACGTAGTGCACGAGTGGCGTCATATGGACCTTTTCGCCGGCGAGGAACGAGC
>JBGAWL010000037.1:0-8580 GCA_044227625.1 Saccharimonadales bacterium (SeqCode)
AACCATACCAACCGTATCATCACTGGGGGCAAACCGGGCTTGCCAGTCATTACCTGCAACTCTGTATGTTGAAAGGTCTTGGGTTTTACCTTTTACCCATGAAAGTGCTTCGCCGAGTATATTCGTGCTGTCCGCCGCGTTGGTGTCTACCACCAGGGAGGTATCTATATCCTTCCAATCGTTGCCGCTTTTGTAGTGCGCCCGGCCCATGTAGTTGCGTACCTCGGCTGTGCCGTCTCCGTTATCAAACGTCTTGGTGCTTGCGGTTCGCTTGGAAACGACTTCTTTGCGTGGCTGTTTTTGTTGCGGCTTGCCCGGCTCGGGGCCGCTAAGAGTTGTGCCTTGGCCAATTGCTCCGCTTGGGTCAATAAACCCCTGCTCTGCAACAGCGAGCGGTCGCGGTTTTTTATCGCCTCCTATACCAAATAGGGCAGAGACTGGCGCTGTCGAGATAAAGGTACTCGTCACAAATAGCAGACAGAAGAAAGCCGCTATTATGCGGGTAGAGAGAGGTGTTCGAAACCGTGCCTTCACTTCGTTTTGGTTTGTTGGGCGAAAATACCGAAGTACATGCATGGTTGCCTCCATTTGGTTATATACCTACCTCGAACCCGTGTTCTTTGTTCACTATACTGCTGGGCTACGCAAAGCTGCAACTAATTTTCATGAGAAACTGCTGAGATGTGAGAAACATCACATTCACTAGTGTACGTTTGGGACAAAGATACTGAACGTAGAGCCACGGTTTAGTTCGCTACTGAGTGATATGTCGGCGTGAATGAGCCGAGCAAGTTTCATAGTAACGTACAGGCCAAGACCTGTGCCGTTGGTGGCACGAGTGCGAAAGTCTTCGCTGCGGAAGAATTTGTCAAACACGCGCTCTTGGTCGGCCTTGCTTATTCCTATGCCGGTGTCAGATATGGTAAACACGATACCCTCGCCTTTTGGTTTCGCTCCAACAATAACACTGCCTTTTTCAGTATATTTTATGGCATTTGTAATGAAGTTTTGCAGTATTTCTCTGACGTATAGTTCGCTCGATGAAAGCGTTTCAAGGTGCGGACTAATGTCTGCACGAAGCGATAATCCTTTTGCCTGCGCATCATGCTGGTACGTATCAACAAGACTCGCAACTACCTGGTGTGCATTAAAGCTTGAAATTTCCAATGTTAGCTTACCGCGCTCAGCACGACTCAAGGTCGAAAGGTCGTTTACCATGTTTGCCAAGAAGACAATTTGCTCATGCGCCTGCTGAAGCGCCTCCAGAATTGCAGGGTCGCCACCGGATTTTTTTATTATGAACTGGGTGTTGCTGACATTACCCTCGGCGATTGCTATAGGCGTTCGTAGTTCGTGGCTTACGACTGAAATAAATTCATCCCGTTCTTCTTCAAGAGATTTTTCATGTGTGATGTCACGGAGCAGTAGCACATAGCCGCGGTCACCCGATTCGCCGTAGCCCAAGTGAACTGGTGCTATTGAGAGGTATACGTTTATTCGGCTACCATCGTCATAGTGAAGCAAAAGGTCGCGGTTGCTTGTTGCGCGTTCGGTGGCTCGTACTAGTTTCTCTACATCTACAAGCTGGCCATTTTTGTCGTACAGCTGCAGTAGCCGCTTCAGTGTGCGGTTTTTTATGCTGCCGTTTGTGTCGAGTATGTTTAGGGCTGCACCGTTGTAAAGAACAACTTTTATGTCATCGTCTACAGCAATAACACCGTCCGCCATACTGCCAATAAGACTTTGGAGCCGTTCGTGTTCTACCGCCGCTTCCGTCAGCGCTTTTGTATTTTGTTTCCCACTCATATGCTTTAGTATGCCATATCGTCCTCAAAAGCAGTAGCGGATTTCGTGGGAGTTAAGGCTGGCTGAATATGACGTACGCGTTTGGCAATCATCCGGGCGTCAGGTAATATTCGCTCCAGCTCTGCCCAGAAGTTAGCCCCGTGGTTCATGTGTTTCGTATGGGAAAGCTCATGGCAAAGCACGTAGTCAATCTGCTGCCAACTTAGCTGCATAAGAAACAGGTTGAGCGTAATGTTCCCGTAGGTGTCACAACTCCCCCAGCGACGCTTTAGATTTTTTACTCCTACACTTTTGTACGGCAACCCGTGCTTTTCTGCTAGTGACTTCAGGCGGGGCGGCAGCAGAACTGATGCTTCCTTTTTGAGCGCACGTAGTGCGGCAGTTTCGGCCCTGTTCTGGACAGTGGCGTCGGAGCTATTTTCACTTGGTTTTAGAGAAACTACGAGTTTCGTAGGTGTTACTCGTGTACGAGTTTCACTTCGTTCATGTACTACTTCAAAATGAAGCAGATGCAGCTTCCCAATCTTATCTCCCTCTTTGAGGATATGTCGTGTTTGTTTCGCTCGCTCACTTTCTATCCACGCGGTATGGCGCGCCGCAAACGTAACTGCAACACCGTACGGTGTCCAGCGTGGCAGCGAAACGCGCACACCCGCGGTCGTAACACTTAGCTTAATATTGCGGCTACGGGCGCTCTTTATAAAACGAACCAGTCCTACTCCCGGTACATCGATAATTTTAACGGACATGACTACTGAATACTGATATTTCGCCGAGATAGGTCAACACGACCAGCGGCAGGGTTGGGCACAATGTTCACTAAGCCTGGTTTGCCAAGCTGCTGGGTAGATGATTCGAGGGTAATAAGCCTTTTTTCCACTAGGTAGCGAATAACTGCGTTCTTTTGCGTATTAAAGACGTGCTTGCCGCTTAAAACAAGATAGTTTTCTGTTATTTCAGGGTTTTGCATGCCACCAAGCAACTCTCTAAAGGTGCCCGGCTCCATATCTTGCGCATAGTGGTCGTCGTGTTTGCGGCGGTCACGGCGACTGGAACGCTTGAAAGCGGAGTCTGGGTCAATCTGAAGCCAGAGCAAAATCGGATGCGCTCCAGATTTGATTGCAAGATTGCGAAGGGCCCTGCGCTGGGTCATGCGCATAGCATTTGTGTCGAACACCACACTTATGCCAGCTTGCAGGAACTCACCGGTCATGTATGCCATAAGACTGGCGACTATGTGGTTTTCTTCCTTGCTGTAGGTGGGTTTCTCGAACAGTTCATCGCGAATACGGTCGCCTTGGACATGTGCTGCGGAAATTTGTTCGCAGAGTTGTCGAGAAAAAAAGGTCTTACCCGAACCGGGCATACCGTAGAGCATAATTAAAAGCGGTTTTGTCGGCTGCAATTTTCCCATGAGTTACTATAGTATATATAATACTACATCAATTCAGCAATACGTAGATATCAACCAAGTGCGATGTATCGAACGCCTTTGATAATGCCAGCGTAGCAATTTCTAAGTTTTTAGGCAGAACTCCTTGAATTGCTTTTGCCCAGTATGTTCCTTATGCACATGGCTCTCACACGACCCACTGTCACTACGACTTGCTGAAAGAGTGCAGTAAAGTCAATGACTGGGCAATCGATGAACTGAATGTCCAGAAAGACCATGCCCATTTACTTATTCGGCTTCCTCCGTGCGCCTCGGTCTCCGAAGCAGTTAAAACTATGAGGGGTTGCACCAGCCGCGGCTCATCTCAAAAATTACCCGAACTTGAAGAATTCACCTGGGGCAAAAGCACGTGGGCCGTTGGTTTTTTGCCAAATTGGTGAGTCAGGTTACAGAAGGCAGAATAAGGCTCTACACCAAGAACCAGTAGATTTACACATACCATCCACCAGAAGCCCTGGACCTTAGTGCGGGGAAAGGTCACCTGGAAGACACAAGCGCTTGTGTCAATACGTTAGGCATACCCCTACACGAGCTATTGCGCTACTTACTGATTAGTGGTATAATACAAATTACGATGCGAAATAATGAGTAAGTGATTTGGGGTGCCACGATTAGTGACTCCCTTTAGGAGAAATGCGTATGAAAAATGTAATAGGCCGCATGAGTTTGATGGTACTGGTTTTGGTAAATCTGTTGGTTTCGACCGCATCAGCAGTCACCACGGTCTCTGACCACGCATGGCAAAGCGCTCCAACGATACCGGGCAACAACTGCATAGACAACAATACTAATGGTTTTCCCAACGATTGCCGAACTGTTATGGCCAATCTTGTTAAAGGAACATGGGTCTATAATGGTGGCTCCATCGACACTGTTTTGAGCGGTAACGGTGCCGCGACCTATACTCAATTTCGCAACTTATTCCGCTATAGCCCTGTCACTGGTGTTGTGAATGGAAGTTTTGCCCCAAGATTTTACACGAATGTCGGGACATCAACCACGCCTGACTATAGTGTTGTGCCAGCTGGTATTATTCGAAAAATTGTGAGCGGTCCTGGTAATAGCATATATGTTGCTGGTGACTTTAGGCAGGTGTCTTCGTCTGGTTCAAGTACCATCATTAATCAGAATGGTTTAGCAAAAGTTAATACAACTACAGGCGAAATCGATCCGCTTTTTAAACCAAATCTTGATTGTGCGGCAACCTATAATAAGCCGTGCACCATATTTACGGCCGCCTACATTGACACGCTCAATTATGTGCTTGTTGGTGGTCTATTCACAGCGGCTAATGGTTCGCCTGAAACGGGTTTCGTCATACTCGACGGAACTACGGGCGCAACGATACCTCGTACGAAAGTCACTCTCGCGCGGAATTTGCGCGGTGCCCGGCCATATGTCAGAACAATCGCTATCAACCCAGTGAACCACAAAGAATTTTTTATTGGCGGTGAGTTTAGCGATATCGGCGTCTACCCCAATACGTTCCAGACGTACCGCTACGGTATGCTGAAACTTCAATTCGACGCCAATAATGTCTTAAGCTCTCCCTCCTGGAATGCAATGGACGCACTGTCCGCCTCACGACCGTACACGTACGCGGCCGATTTGGCACATGGTGCCCCGCTGGCAGGCAAATGTGGTGTATCTGCTACTTGGTTGCGACAAATGACGTACTCCGAAGATGGGAAGTATATTGTGCTTGGTGCAGGGCTGGGTGGCGCGTATGATGTACACCCTGCGCTTTGCGACACCCTCTCGGTGTTTAATGCCCAGCCAGTCAACGGTGTCTACGATCAACGACAAATGCCGCTCGTTTATAATCACACAGCAACTGACACCATCGATTCTGTTTGCGTCCTGAACAAGGTTGCCTATATTGGCGGGCATTTTAGGAGTAACAACATGGTTGTCTACAAATCAGGTGTCCGAACCTACGCCGTACCTTACTATGTGTCTTCGACGCCAACCACTACCAAGCCAGTCCTTAGCCAGGGAGCCCCAAATGCACATTTCGGATTTGCGGCAATCAATATCGACCCCTCAGTCCCGAGCGCGTATGGTTTGGCTGTACCAACGTGGAATGCTACGCAACTAGTCTCAATCCCAGACGCCGATCTTCAAGCAGTGTATCTGAATCCTTTCCCGTGGGGACCAACCGCTGCCACCACTACTGGTCGTGGCTATGGCTGGAACGCGGTTAGTTGTGTACCGGCTGCTCAGTCGCCGACAGGAAAAGACTTGGTGATCTTTGGTGGTGACGGCAAAACTATCAACGGTGATAAAACACGAAACAAAATTGGCCAGTTTAACGGACTGTAAGCCTTGGCTAGCATCTAGGCCTTTTACCCGAACATTTCTATCCAAATGCATCATGACGAGGCTATGCAAGTTGTTAAATTGAAATTATATGACCAACATTAAAAATGGTTTTTTGTACCTGGCAGGGCTGGGGCAAGAGAGCCCGCACTATAAGAATGCTTTCGCAACAACTTTCCAAAAAAGCTTGGAACAGATAATAGTATTAACAACTTGGCCAAAATGCTCTGGTGCATCCGTCTAGCCAACTTGTGACAGTTGTAAAAACCTTACACATAATAAAAAACAGCTCCTGGAGGACAGCTGTTCTTTGGTGGGTGATGAGGGACTCGAACCCCCGACCCTCTCGGTGTAAACGAGATGCTCTAGCCAACTGAGCTAATCACCCACGGTTCCTCATGGTGCGGACGAGAGGACTTGAACCTCCACCCCTTGCAGGACTACCACCTCAAAGTAGCGCGTCTACCAATTCCGCCACGTCCGCTTGTTTTTACAGGAACGTCCTCTATGGTATCTGTTTTTCGCATAAAACTCAATACTTCTTTACGCGTTTCATAAAACGTTTCCCTTTTTGGTAGCCACGCTTAAAATTCTTATTCCGTAGCATTCGCCGCTCGGCATAAGAACTAAGCCCACGGAATGCCACAATACCCCAAACTACATTTAAAAGGATGTTCACATAGGCATGTTTTTGCCAGGTGTAAAATATAAGCAATACTGCAGCAAAAAAGTTATCGAACTCGTACCACACCGAACTAGCCTTCCATTTGCCCGTACTGGTCCGCCAAAATGCAAAGAGCAAAATCATACCGCCTAAAAGTCCAACGTAGTCAATGAGTCCCCACTGCACGGGTTAACTCCTAGGCATGTGTTTGTAGAGGTAGTCTAGTGAGTAGTTTGAACGAAGCGAACTTCGCATGTCTTCGTTTGTGGACGCAAGCTTCACGCCAGGGTTTAATAGTCCAAATGGGTCAAATATTTGCTTTATTTTTTGAAATAGCGCATAGACGTCTTCGCCGTACATTTTTTGAAGGTAATTTGCACGTACCCTGCCGTCGTTGTGCTGCCCTGATGTAGAACCACCAAGCCGAATAACAAGGGCGTAATATTCATCCATAAGCTTAAAGGCTTTTTGCTTATCTCCCAGCTGGTTTATATCTAGGAAGGGTTGCACGTGGAGGTTTCCGTCGCCTGCGTGGCCCCATAGCGCCACATCAAGTTTTAGCGTGTCGAATAGTGCGTATACAGACTCGACAAACTCAGCTAGCTTATCTAGGGGTACGATACCGTCTTCTATAATAGGAATAGCTTTTGATTGGCCCTCGCTATAAGCCAAGAGATTTGCGGAGGCATGACGTATTTTCCAGAGTTCGGACTGTTCGGACGGTCGTGATGCCTCGCGGTAATCACGGGCATTTTTTTCAAAAATTTGGTGAATCCGTTTGACGTTTCTTTTTCGGCGCCGGTCGTTAGCATCGTCTAGCTCTACAATCAGCACAGCCTTTGGTAATTGCTCGGGCAGTATGCTCTTGAGCTGGTTTGGGTTGAGCTGATTGACAATGTTGAGCAGCCTGCCGTCCACAAACTCAATTGCGCTCGGTATGTTCGGTAACGCCTTGAGAGCAGCTGTGGCGTCACAGGCAGCCTGAATACTATCGAAATAAGCGGCAAAGACAACTGTCTCAGGGTTGTGCGCTTCGGTCTCGCAGGTAATTTCTGTAATGACACCAAGCGTCCCCTGCGCGCCTACCAGTAGTGGCGTGAGGTCAAAGCTGCCGTCTCTTCGCTTTACGTCGAATATGTTATAACCAGCGGTGTTTTTGGTAGTTTCTCGTACGGTCTTGTCTATAGTGCTGCGATTTTCCTCTATAAGCTTGTCGAGCGAACGGTAGACTTCGCCTTCAAACGTCGTTAATCCAAGCTTTTTACTGAGCTCGCGTTTTGTAATTCTGCCCGTTTCTATGACCTCGCCATTTGCAAGAACGACACGCAGTGACTTTACATAGTCTTTGGTAACCCCGTACTTTACCGACTTTTCTCCCGCGGCGTTATTCCCAACGGCACCGCCAATGGTGCTGTATTCTATGCTTGCCGGATACGGTGGCAAAAAGCGTTCATGCGTTTGAAGCGTCTGTTGGAGCCGACCGTAGTTAAGGCCCGGTTCTACGACTACAACGCCAGATTTTTGATCAAGTGAAATTATACGGTTCATGTGTGCAGGAAAAACCAACATAATACCACTACCAACTGCTCCACCACTGAGGTCGGTGCCCCAGCCACGCGGCGTAATGGGAATAATCCGGCCACGTTCGGCAAGCTGCCAAGTGAAACGCGCTGTTTTGCGGACGTCATTTTCGTTGCGTGGGTATACGACAATACTTGGGGCAATACTAAAAATACTGCAATCAGTTGCAAAGTAACGGCGCGCGTCGGTGCTCGTCATAACTTCACCGAGCAAGTGTTCCTGCAAATAGTGTGCGACTTTACTCATATGCCTACCCTCTCGTCTATGGAAGGTATGATAGCATAATCAGTTTATAAATACATAGCCCCTATCGCTTGAAAAGAGACGATAAAAGGGCTATTCTAGCATAGTCACAAAACCGTGCGGATGAGGCGGTCAGCGTGAAACACTGCCAGTAGTAATCGTAGACGCGCTAGTTTCAGATACTAGTGAGGCAACTCGTGGAGGTGAGAGCCGCCAGCGGCGGGTCGCAAGGCCGGAAACTGATAGCAAGCTAAGCTAGCAATAAGTTGAGGCGGGGTCGCCAGTAAGGTGACCAAGTCCTCTCGATTAATATTTCTTGATCCTTTATACTTTAATAGTCACGCGGATGTGGCGGAATGGTAGACGCGCTAGTTTCAGGTACTAGTGAGGCAACTCGTGGAGGTTCAAGTCCTCTCATCCGCACCAAAATCCCTGCCCATTCTCGCACCTCGATCTGGATGATCGATCGCGCGGCCCCAGCGCCTCACCCTTCGTCGGCTGAATCAGCCCCGTC
>JBGAWL010000038.1:0-7906 GCA_044227625.1 Saccharimonadales bacterium (SeqCode)
GCTACTACCACGTACAATAGTAAGTTCTACGTTGTCACCGGCTTTATGCTTACTCAAAACAGAGAGCAGGCTCGATTTTTCGTTAATTGCAACACCATCTATTTTTGTGATGATGTCGCCCTCCTGTATGTCTGCGTCTGCAGCTGGACCATCTTTTAGAATAGTCTCACTGCCCATATCTTCTGCCTTAGGAATATATGCCCCTCGGTTGACGCTAAGATTATACTCTTTTGCAATATCATCAGTAAGCATCACATAGACAACACCAAGGTATGGTCGCTCTAGCTTGCCGCTTTTCTTCACATTGTCTATGAGGCCCTTCACATTGTTGATAGGAATAGCAAACCCAACCGTTTGGGCATCACTGGCAATCGCTGTATTTATCCCTATTACTTCACCATTCATATTTACCAGCGGTCCACCTGAATTACCTTGGTTTATCGCCGCATCGGTCTGAAACATATCGTCAAGATTTTCTGCCCCGCCACCAGACTCATCTCCTGCAACCAGACTTCTCCCGTAGCCCGAAATAATGCCGCTCGTCACCGTGTTCTGGAACTGACCAAGCGTATTACCAATCGCCACGACTGCGTCGCCAACCTGCATTTTACTTGAGTCGCCAAGTTTAGCAGCAATGAGTTTCTTCCCTTCGTTATCTTCAACCTTTAGAAATGCGATATCAAGGGTATCGCGCGTGTTGGTCCGCGCAATAACCTTTACCTTTTCTAGCACCGTACCGTCGCTGAGCGTAACACTCACATCGGTCGTCCCCGCCGGAACCACGTGTCGGTTTGTCAGTATGAGCCCATCTGAGCTAAGGATTACACCAGTACCGGCACTTTCTTGCGTATATGGACCATAGCCAAACCCAAAAAAACCTCCATAGGTTGAGCCTGCCGACTGCGAGGTAACATTAACAGACACGACACTTTCGCCAACCGTTTCGGCAATGGAGCTGACGAGGTTTGCTGTATTCGTCACGACTTTCTTTTGTTCTGCAATTGCGCGAGTATCGCTGTCCTTGCCGTAACTTGCTGCACCCAGCCACCCACCACCAAAGCTAATTGCTAAAATAATGAGCCCTATCAGTATTCTACTAAGGGCACGCGCCTTCTTGCTGTCTACATCAGTTTGCATTCTTTGTTCTCCGTCCATACACCCCCTTTTGTATCACATATTCCTGAAACTATGCTGAATCAGATAGTTTTATCTCCCCAGTCCGAAAAAGCAATGATAACGAGAAGCACCGTAATAAGTATGAATAAAACTTCTCTACGAACCAGTTTCGACAGTTTATCGAAGTGGTCTAAGTAATACAAAGTCCCAATACTAAATGCCATAGCCGAAAGTATAAGTGTTGGCTGTGCAACCACCCCATAGTAATACACAAGCCAATGCCCTAAAATCCATGTAAGCGCCGCACCAAAATATGCCCATATATAGGCAAGGAGCCGAATATGGGTCTCTTCAAAGCTATAGAAAAAGTGGTGAGCGGCAAAAAAGCAAATAAAACCAACCGCCACAATTAAACCCATAAGGGATATATAGTCCCATGCCGAAAAAACCGCCATCAGGCCGACGACTTGGCCAAATAACGCCTGCAAAGAAACCCAAAACACGTCATGCTTTGGTTTCACAAAAATGAGCCACAACACCCACGCCCCCACATACACACCTTGCAACCACATCGTATCCGTACCATCCATAAGCGCTAGCGCCGAAAGCCCCACAATGATATCGATGGCATTTGTTCGTACGTTTGCAAGCCAAAAACGCGGTCGAACTGCAAACATACGCCATTTACTGAGCAATATTACTACAAGAGCAACCTGCTCAAAACCAGAACGTACGAAAGCAAAGACAATAATCGGAAGCAAAACATTTAGCAGCAGATAAACTGCGTGAGAAAAGCCCTTACTGGGCTTTAGTTTTGTAATGATTGGCCTCATGTACCTATTATTATAGCAAACTGCACGCCAACCGGAATGCTCACTCCTTGTGGCAATTCGTTAACTGCCGCAATACCATATCTATCCTGTAAGTAATGTTGGGTATACGGCTTTGCGCCATCAGTTAAATCGACAATTGTTGTCCCGACGGGTATGTCTTGAGTAGTTGTGGAGCCAGATACAGCATACCCATACCCGCTCAACGTATCGGTTGTAGACATACGAAGCTTCTCCGAGGCGGCAACAATATACACATTTGCCCGTTCTTTCACAAGATACCCGTCTTGAAGCTGCGAGCGAACATATGACTGAATATCGCTATACGTATCAAAACCCGCTTTTGGCCTCACAACAGAGCTATTGCCAACCCGGTCTGTCGTGACAAGGCTCTTAGGTGAAGTAAGGCTTAGCGACGCAATATCATCGTCATGTATGTCTCGCATAATAGATACGAGCCTATTTGCTGCCTGAGTACTGAGGTCTGTTCGGACATTATCACCAAACGCACCCAACAAGCCGTCTATCTTCGCGGGGCTACTCAAAGTACCCAGCGTAAGAACCTTTTGCTTGAGCGCGATTAGTAACTGCCGTTGTCTCTCAGACCTCGCAAAGTCAGAACTGGTTTCGCGTGACCTTGCATACATAAGTGCTCGCTTTCCGCCCATACTTTGTATACCCTGTGGCGCAAGAACTGGGTTATTCGCATTCTCCCAGGCCATAGTTGGGTCATAGAGCTGCTCTTTCACATCAAGCGTGACTCCGCCAACCGTGTCCACCGCTTGCTCAAATGCCTGAAAGTCAACAAGCACGTGATAATTTATATTAATGCCCAAGACTCCGCTGACCGCCTCGCTCACCGACGCAAAGCCCGCCTCTACTGCTTGCTGGTTATTATTTGACGTATCATTTTTTCCAAGATATTTGTATTTTCCGCTACTGTAGGCGGCGTTGATTTTCTGGTATGAGCCAAAGTAATTTACCGGCATTTTTACCCATAAGTCTCGGGGTACGCTCAGCATTGCAGCTTTTTTATTCACGGGGTCAACGCTAAGTACCATCAGCGTATCCGTCAGGTCACCGCCGGGATGATTGTCCCCGCCGACACCCATCATAAGTATATTTACTCGCCCGTCACCCTCACCGCTAAGCAGTTCTGGTGCAACTTTTTCTGCACTGAGTGCCGCAACGGTGTTCGTTCCTTGGAAAACACGGTGCAGATTTATATATCCCCTCCAAAAGAGCACACCACCAGAAACTATAAACAGGCTCACACTAGCCGCTGAAAGCTGGAGTAGACGTCGACGCCATCGGGTTTTCTTACGGACAAGCTTCAGAGGTCGCACTGGGGCAACGTAGCGAGGCAAATCAAAATGCTGAATTGTATCAAATTGCTGTGCTAATACTCCAGGTGTGGGTTTTGGCGTCATGGTTGCCTGTTTGGGCGTAGCGACCGAACCCGACATCTTGTCAACGACAGCGGAAGATAGAAGCTCATACTCATGCGCCGCGTAGTTACGGCGTACTCCAATAAACCCATCTAGGTTGGCACGGGGAATACTATCTTTTTGACGTCTCTTTGTATTCATAGGTCGGTAACAAATAATTATAGCGGTAATGCTTTTATCAGTAAACCCTTACCTCTGATATGATTTTGCACAGAACCGCTAGTGCAGTATAGTTATACTACATGGAACAACAGAACTCTCCGATTTCAGGAGTCGATTCGACCGAAACGACCGCACCGGATAAGTCGAGTGGTATTCGTGGCATTCTATCGACAGTGAGTATTTTATTACTCGCGCCAATAATTGCAGTCCTTTTAACGCTGTTTGTGTTTCAATCCTACCAAGTAGACGGCCCCAGTATGGAACCGACGCTACAGAACAACGATCGCTTAATTGTTTGGAAACTCAGCCGTACCTGGTCAAGAATAACAGGTCACCAATATGTTCCAAACAGGGGTGATATCATCATATTGAACGAATCAGGACTGTCAAGTTACAGCGGTGGCGCAGACGAAAAACAGCTCGTAAAGCGGGTCATTGGGCTTCCTGGCGACCATATCGTCATTAAGGACAATGTCGTCACTATATATAATAATGAACACCCCAAAGGTTTTCAGCCAGACACGAGTCTCCCCTATGGGAGCTCAACCGCCATACCTCCAACGACAGATAATGTAGACGTGACACTATCTGGCACTGAACTATTTGTATGCGGCGATAACCGACCTCAGTCGCTCGATTCGAGGCGCTTTGGACCCATCCAAACAAGTCAAGTCGTTGGCAAGCTAGTCGCCAGAATACTCCCCCTGAACGCGATAGAAAAATTCTAGGAAAGCTAGTCCTGCGGCCCTGAAAGCTCACGTACAAGACGGCCTAGGTCTTCGTCAGAACTAAAGTAAAGCTCGAGTCGCCCGCCCTTAGCCGTTCGGTATATTTTTACCGGTGTTTTATACCGCTTACTAAGCAAGGTGGTTTCTTTGCTTTCTACACCAACTGCTCGACGAGTACTCTTTTCATCAGCTTGGCCAGACTTTACTGAATTCACAAAACGCTCTGCCTGGCGCACATTCAAATGCTGACTAATAACAAGCTGCAAAAGTTCTTCTTGCCTTTCGGCCTGTCCTTTCAGCGCAAGAATTTGCCGTGCATGCCCTTCACTTATTACTCCCGACTGAAGAGCCTTTTTTGCTGCTATCGGGAGTTGTAACAAACGAATTGTATTGCTGATGGTCGGCTCTGATTTTCCAAGACGCTTGGCGATCTCGCTATACGCCAGATTAAACTGCTGATGTAAGCGTTCAATCGATACCGCTTGTTCAAGCGCATCGAGGTCAACCCGCTGGACGTTTTCTATAAGTGCCACCTCAAGCTGTTCCTGTTGTTGCATACTTCTGACGATAACCGGTACAGTTTTAAGCCTAGCCAGTTGTGCAGCGCGCCACCTTCGTTCGCCAGCTATTATCTCATAGCCGTCTCCCACTTCGGTCACAACAAGCGGCTGGACGATCCCATGTCGTTTTATGCTCGCCGCAAGTTCATCGAGCGCGTTCTCGTCGAAGGTCGTCCGCGGCTGTTGTGGATTTGGCACGAGCTTTTCGGGCGATACTTGCAATACATGCTCTCCCGCCTCAAGCAATACTTCCGTGTCGAAATCTTGCGGTATAAGCGCTCCAAGCCCCTGTCCCAACCCCGATTTAACACTCATAGCACTTGCCCCCTAAAGTCGCGAAACTGTTGGCATTTCTGTAATAACCGATTCTTAAGAACATTCACTTGATATTTGCTATAAATTTCCACGCTTCACTACCTCCTGAGCCAGCGCCTTATATGCTCGCGCACCTTTGCTCCACCTATCGTGTTCAAAAATTGTTTTCCCGTAGCTAGGCGCTTCGGCGAGTCGTATGTTCCGTGGGATAACAGCGTGGAATACCTTTTCTCCAAAGTGCTTCTCTACTTCTTGTTTTACCTGCTCGCTGAGAACCGTGCGCTTGGTAAACATGGTAAGTACGACACCGAAAATATGCAGGCTGGGATTCAGGCTGCGCCTCACAAGCTGCATGGTTTGCATGAGCTGGCTGAGACCCTCGAGAGCAAAATACTCTGCCTGTACCGGTATAATAACACTGTTTGCGGCTGTCAAGGCGTTTACGGTCAATAGCCCCAAGGCTGGGGGGCAATCTATGATGACAACTTCAGCATCAACGTTCTTCAGTACTTCCTTAAGCCGACCTTCACGATTCGGCCTACCAACAAGCTGAATCTCTGCTTGCGCTAGTGTGGGGCTAGCTGGCAATACAAATAAGTTTTCAGTTTTGGTCGGCATGACAATATCAGCCGCGTCTGCCTGCCCAAGTAGTACGTCGTACAATGTAGTAGTCAGTGCATTCTTGTCCAGACCAAGGCTACTGGTGCTATTCGCTTGTGGGTCTAGGTCCACCAACACAACGCGCCGCATACGTGTAGCGAGCTGCGCGCCAAGATTAATGGCAGTGGTTGTTTTGCCGACCCCGCCCTTCTGATTCGTGATGGCTATTATAAAGGCCAAGCTATCCCCCTCATTTCTTACTCTAGCGTACCAGATACAAGCCCTAAGGTAAACCACAAGTCATTCCGATAAATAGCCCCATAATACTAGCCTTTTAATATTAAAATACAACTAGCCATGTACTGCCCTGTCTCAGTTTATGACTGTAGGCGAAAAGCGATTCATCGCATTTTACCACTTAGCAGCAATGCTGTTACCTTGCCCCCTAACGCGCTCACTGCGCACTAATTTCCCCGTTCGAAAATGGCTGCTTCTTAACACCGTTCTCCTGTTCGCCCATACCCCTGTTGATCCATGCGATTGCACTTGAAATTGTGCGACATACTAAATCGTCCACATCTTACTAACAAAGAGAGTTGAAGCATACCGATCACTAACTATCTTTAATAAAGGTTATATCATAATGGCATGTCAGCATCACATGTCGTCTATAGTCGCTAAAGTCCTGCACTATGAAATTGGGGAAGCGATCGTTAAATCCCAACAACCAATCTACATACTATTAATTTAAAAGCTCATATCTCTAAGTGATTAAACGCATTAAAAAAGCAGGCCTTGCGAGAGTGCCTGCTTTTCATTTGATACGTTTTTGTTTTTGTTTGGTTTGAAGTTTTTGATTTCTCCGCAAAGTACACGGGAAATCTGCTCACAAGTATGCGCTAATGCTTTTGCAAATGCAATACTTTTTGTGCACATTTATTGCTCAAACTGTGGATTTTACCCCAGTTATCCACAGATTTCCATTAATCTCCTATGGACCCGATGATTCGATAATCAACTGCCGCACTGTTATTGTATTACTCGCGTTGGCAGTTCCCCATTGAGCAGATATGGTGAGTGCTTGCGCGGTCGTTGTGTCTACGGTAACGGTAGCGGTGTTTGCCATTTCCCAATGAACATCTGATGACGCGGCTGCATTTGCTGCGGTTGTATAGACAAACGACCCAGCAGCTTCCACTGATCCAGATGCGCCTGTGGTAATGCAGATTACATCAGCGCTAAGCATCCACTGACGGTTTGTTGTGCTAGCCTTTGTAGTTGTTGCACCAGTTGTTGCAAGAACAGTTGTACCTAACTTAAGCTTAATGTTCAAAGTAGGGGCGGTACCTGCGGTACCGTAAATGCCCTTGGCGGTGACTCGATATGTTCTTCCTGGCACGCAATCGTTAGCTGCGATGGTATAGCCACTCAAAAGATTGGTTTCTGTAGTCGTATTTGAAACAGCCGTACCGGCAGACGTATTTGCATACACTGGTCCATTTATACAGCTTCTCCAGCCGCCATTTTGATAACACCTAAATGATTGGGAATTGCTGTTGTAGTACATAGCGCCGTTAACGCCTGTTGGGTCGCCAGAAGTATTTTTTGTGTCAAGAATAAGGATTACGCCAGTAGAATCTGCCGTGACTGACCCGACCTGTACTCGACTATTGGTTGTATCTGCGCTAAAAATAGTTGCTGTGCCACCAGCATTTTGAATTTCAAAGACACTTGTCCCGGTGCTCTTTATTAGTTGTGTTCCACTCAACGTCATTACCCCGCCATTGCTCAAAGTAAATACCGTATTACTTGCCGCTTGGAAGGTTAGGAAGTTACCCGGTTGGCCGTTGTCTACTTTTGCGGTGAATGCATATACATTTGCGTTGCCATTGGTACTATCTGTACTGTCTACAATGAATCCGTAGTCATCATTTGCATTTGTGTTTAGTGTGTCGGCAATATTCACGACATTACCTGCAATTTTTGCCCCCGCTCCCGTAGATTGCATGGCTAATGTAGTGTTTTGCATGTTGTATGTTGCTGTTGATGTAACACTGCCATTCAGACAAAATTTGCCCTGTCCAAAGCCATATGCCCCCTGACATCCTGACACGGAACCTATTGTCACACGAGCATTCGAGGAGTTA
>JBGAWL010000039.1:0-7136 GCA_044227625.1 Saccharimonadales bacterium (SeqCode)
CTCGCTCTCCTCCAGAACCAAGTATATGCCCGCTCAGGCAATGCTTGGTTCTTTTAGGATACAATCCATGCTTTTTTATCTGTATCCCAGCTCCGGGTTTATCCTAAACGTAATCTGGGCTAAGTTGAGGGTGTAGGGTTTGAGGCTCAGGTGTTTCACCCAAGCCCTATTTCTTTGGCGGAGAGAGGGATGGCGAGCTTATCAGCTTGCACTCCTTCCTACGGTACTCGCTATAAACATGCAAGCACGTTTGTAGCTGCGTTCCTCGTCCGCCGAACCCTCGGGCGAGTGTTCTCACCCCATCTCAGGCCAAGTAAAAAGAGCCTACCCTTTCGGGCAGACTCTATTTACTTGGCGGAGAGAGAGGGATTCGACCTTGCTTCGCAACCCAGCTCCCATGGTCGCTGGGCAAGGGCGGCTGAGCGCCACTGGCGCTCGCGTTCGAATCAATCGCTACATCAAAGAAACAGAGCCTAGCTTTTCAGCCAGACTCTATTTCTTTGGCGGAGAGAGAGGGATTCGAACCCTCGCAGGGACTCTCGCCCCTCTAACGATTTAGCAAACCGTCCCCTTCAGCCACTTGGGTACCTCTCCGGGGTATGAGACAAACCTGCGGTTTTTCTCATCGCACCGGCAAAATGGTTCACATTTTGTCGGGCTGCTCTTTTCCCTTTTTATGGGAATGCTTGCCGTTATTCTATCAGACGGCGTGGCATTTGTTAACTTGGCGGAGAGCGATGGATATCGCGCGAGCTTATCAGCTTGCACTCCTTCCTACGGTACTCGCTATAAATATGCAAGCACGTTTGTAGCTGCGTTCCTCGTCCGCCGAACCTTAGAAGGTTCGTGCACCCGCTCACTCAGCATACAAATTCCATATACCCCTTCGGGGCATACACAATTTGCATGGCGGAGAGAGTGGGATTCGAACCCACGGTACCGTTGCCGGCACACTTGTTTTCAAGACAAGCTCCTTCAACCGCTCGGACATCTCTCCTCTTTTACGAGTATAACACAAAGATGACGGTACACTATACCGTTTTATGGTATAGTGTAGAAATATGAGAGATACACAACGCAAAGGTGATATCGCGGTCGCTGTTGCTATAGCGAGCTTTACTAAACTTGGCTATGATATATCACTACCGATTACCGAATCGGCAGCTTACGATTTAGTAGTTGATGATAACAGCGGACTGCATCGAGTTCAGGTGCGCTTTACCAGTGGTCTTGAAGTTGATTTGCGTAGAATCCACTCAAATTCAAAGGGCTATGTTGTGCGAAAAACGAAAGAGAAGGCATACGATTGGCTCTACGTACTAAAAAGTAACTCCGATGAATATCTTATAAAACAGTGCCTTGATAATCGTCGTTCGGTTCGGCCTAATACATCCCAACTTCTGCAAAATGTAGTACAATAGCGCTTATGCAAGAGCAGCAACCAGGACAAGTCATTACACCGGGCAGCCCTGTTCCGCAACCTATGGCACAACCTCCTCAGCCCGAGATAACGGAGGGGGTCGTGCCAGAACAGCCGAAGCCTACCCTGCAGCCTATGGCACCCGCTAGCCTTGAGCCGCAGGGTTCCCAACCCGATCAGCCTTCTGCGCCCTTAGCGGCGGAGCTGAACGAATACGTGGAACGCGGAAACCAGACGCCCCAAAGCGGTCCTGCAGACGGGGCAACTGGTATTACGTGGACGTCTGCAGAATTCTTCCACCAACAAAAAACGAGTACCTGGTACGGCGCATATGCATTAGGCGCAATTCTGGTTGGCGCCATTCTTTTCTTTATTACCAGAGATATTATATCGACAGTGGTCGTCATTGGGGCCATGGGCGGCCTGCTGTTTATTTCTGCCAGAGAGCCAAAACAGCAAACCTATATCCTGCAAGAAGATTTTGTTCAGGTTGGTAATAAAGCATATAGTTTGCACGACTTTAAGGCGTTTTCGGTGGATGAAGAAGCACCGGTACTAGGGATAACTCTCTTGCCACTCAAGCGCTTTATGCCTCCTGTTGTACTGTACGTCGATGAAGCCCACGAAGAAGCAGTCGTTGATTATATAGCAGATTTCCTGCCAATTGAGCCGCACAAGGTAGATGCGATGGACAGCTTGCTGCGCCGTCTGCGTTTTTAAAATAAGCATAACCAAAACTAGTAATCCAAAGTATATTGCTTTTTTGCAACTATTCTGCTATCGTACACCTATAACGTATTGAGGTAAGGAATATGTACGAACAAAACAGAGTGTCGGTTGTGGGAAGAGTGTTGTGGTTTCTTGTATCACTGCTCATTTTGGCGGCGCTTGTTTGGTTTGTGCTCTGGCTGCTCTTTTGGCGTAGCCCGAAAGTCGACAAAGCCGCGAATACGGCAGTGGGCACAACCCAGAATGTGGTTCAGTCTGGCTCTAGCGCCATAGAAAAAGCTATCGATACCCCAACGAATAAACAGTCTACCGATACAACTTCCTCCTCTGCCGCCACTTCTGGTACTGGCACAACGCAAACTTCCACGCAGACACAGACGCCGACGAGCAGTACTAGCGCCACAGAATCGGTAGCAACATCGACCTCAGCTACTTCAAAGACAACAACAGGTCAGACGAGCTCAACTGCAACACAAACCCCAAGTACAACTACGGAGCTTGCAAATACGGGAGCGGGCGATGTGCTTCTCCCTGTAGCAGCAGCAATACTTGGCGCTTCGGCTTACTACCATGTCCGCCTCCGCCGCAAGGTCTCTCTTTAGTACCCAAGCCTGCCGCGCAGATGAACAAAAGTGCTATTATATCGGCATATGAACTGTCCGGTGTGTGCCCAAACATTAACTGAAATCGAAAAGCGGTGTTTTGTTTGCCCTAACGGACATGGCGCGCTGCTGCCAGCAAGTTTTCTTGCGGCGCAAAATGATACGCTCGTGCAGGAGGTAGATGCCGTTGACAGAGAAGTACCCGAAACGAAAAACCGGCAGTATCCTATAGACTGCCCGTCATGTCACCAGAAGATGAGTGCCGTAGATTACTGTAGCTCGGGTATATTCATCGATTCGTGCCTAGAGCCGACTTGTCATGCTCGTTGGCTTGATGGTGATGAACTGGGGCGTATAAAAAATCGCAAAGCAAAATTTCAACCAGAAGATCTGCTGAAATTAACCGAACTTGAAGCCCAAACGGAAAAAATGCGAAACAGACACCAACCAGATAATAACCCTCGCCTGCCAGCCATCACCCAGCCACTCCTCATAAACCACAGAACAAGCTGGCTTGGAATGGGGTTGGTGGCGAGCAGGCTCTTGCGAGCATGCATAGACTCGCCGTTCATTCGGGTCATCACGTTAATATTTTTCATCGTCATTGCCATACTGGCATATTTTATTTTCAAAAGTCTAAACAAACTATAGACATTGGCTGGGGTTTCTAGGTGTACGCCCTCTACATTTACAGATATAAGGGCGAGATCCTGTTTGTTGACGGTTTGTTGAATAGTGTGGCTCTGCCCAGTGGCCTATGCTCGGCCTAGACTATCTATGGCCTAACTACCCTTGACGTTCACAATTTGATGAAATGTGTGTTTGACTTCAACCAAGTCTTTAGCATCCTCAATCACAACGTCAATATTTTTGTAAGCAGCAGGTATCTCATCTAAAAATGCTTCGGAACGATGGTACTCGATACCAACCATAGCCTTATCGAGGTCTTCAATCGTAAAGTGCCTCGATGCAGCCTTCCTTGCCCATACTCGTCCTGCGCCGTGTGGTGCGGAGTTATAAGATGGTGCGTAGCCTCTACCCTCAACGACATAACTTGCAGTTCCCATTGAGCCAGGTATTAGCCCTTTTCGGCCCTTATCAGCTTGTATGGCACCTTTACGGCTCAGCCATACATTGCGACCCATGTGATTCTCTTTTTGCGTAAAATTGTGATGGCAATTTATACGTTCTTTTTCTACCACCTTAGAACCAATAAAATGCTCAAAATCTTTAATTAGCCTGTCCATCATTTCTTCACGGTTCAATAAAGCAAAGTGCTGTGCCCAATTCAGGTCAAATATATATTGATCGAACTCGGTGGTTCCTTCAACTAAATAAGCCAAGTCATCATCTTCAAGTTTTATGAACCATCTTTTCATGTTTTCTTGAGCGATTTTGATGTGATGCGTAGCTATGGAATTACCAATACCCCGACTGCCACTATGCAGGAAAAGCCAAATATTTTCATCTTCATCTACGGTTACCTCAATGAAGTGATTGCCAGAACCAAGAGTCCCCAGCTGTAAGCTCCAGTTTGTACGCGTAAGTTCATCGTAAAAGGCTTTTCGTTCACCGGCCATCTTTTCTAGCTCGGCAACACGCGGCTTCACTGAGTCCGTTAGCGCAGCATTAAACTTGCCAGCAGAAAGAGGAATTGATCGCTCGATGCTATGTCTTAAAATGGATAAATCTTTATTAGCAATGTCCTTGGTAGTGAACTGTGTTTTGACGGCAATCATCCCGCAGCCAATATCCACACCTACAGCAGCAGGCATAATCGCACCTACTGTCGGTATGACAGAGCCAACTGTTGCCCCAGCCCCCATGTGGGCATCGGGCATTAAGGCAAGGTGTGGCTGGATGAACGGCATCTTTGATGTACGTTCAGCTTGTTCTCTCGTGACTTCATCAATTATTGAAGCCCAGTTATATAATTTTTTCGTAAGTTTCTGCATTATAAGTTTCCTGGTATTCTATTGTAAATCAACGTTTTCATCGAATTCATCAGGTTCAATGGGGTAACTTCGCTTTTTTGGTAGGCGCGGCATTCGTGCGAGCTGGTCAACGGGTAGATTGGGCATTGAACCCCGTACATACTGGGAGATTTCATGACGAAGCCATTCACTCGCACTCATGCCGTGAATAGCGAGTACGATTTTTAGCTGTCGATATTCATCGTCATCTAGATAAAACGTTACTCGCTTCATGGGCTGCCTCCTAAAGTTCCACTTGGTTGATTACATCAACCATGCTTTTACCTGACTCAAGGATTTGGATAAGGTCAAAGACTTTGTCAGAGAACCCAGCCAAACTGTAAACATCCTTTTCTGGAAATTCGAGCGTACCATAACCTTGTAAGTCAAACGAGTATATTTTAGGCTCGGCTCCCGTACGGTCACGATAGGCGGCTAATGCAGCCTTAGGATTGCCACCACCCTGTGACCAACCATATATACCCTGGTCGGACCATGCCTGCATGTCTGACAAGATGATGATTCGGTCATAGGCTTTCTGGGCGTAGTCAAAGATGATATTGAAATCTGTGCCCCCACCGTGGAATGGCATTGACTGTGCAATAGACATGGCCGAATCGTTCGGGTTAGGAGTCAGAGGGTGTGGTTCTGTATCGAATAGCAACAGGTCCGCCTTACTGTTCTTCTTGTAAAGCATGGCTGCAAACAAGGTTGCAATTTCTGACGGACGACCTGACATTGAGCCAGATGTATCGACGGCAATTAACGTTGAGCCGTCTAACTCTGGGCAGTTCTGAGCCGAAATATCGACAGCCTTAGACAGTGCAGAAATAACTTCACGAGACTCAGGGATCTGGGAGATTTCTTTGATGGCCGTAGTGAAGCGGAAAGGCATAACCAGCGAACCTTTAATGCGCTTTTCATCTACAAGCTGCTCACATGCCAAGCTGACCATATCAGGCGCATCAGTCATGATGTTACGGAGGTTACGAAGCAAGGCAAAGTAACCTAGTTTGTTCGTCTCGAGTAGATCTTTCCATACTAAGCGACGCTTTTCAGTGTCCTGACCAGCAGCAGAAATCCTAGTTTCCCATGTATTCTCAGAGCGCAACTCATCATTCACCAGAGCCTTGAGTGCATCACCGTTTTTTTCACCTGGACGTGGGCGTACTAAGTTGACGACATCAACGAGGGATATTTTATTAGTCTTGCCTCGGTACTTTGCAAGCTGATAGGCGTCAAAGTTATCAAATGCTTTTGCTAGCCCTTTTTTTAGTGAGTTCGGCAAGGGCTTACCATACTCTTGCATGTAATAAGCTACAATTTCAGTAATATCGTCGGGACGGCGCACAACCGCATCATAAAATCGCTTTGACCATGTCTCACCCTTAACGGTATGGGCAAGTTCACCCGCAAGTACGTGGCTCACGGAACGCATACCAAACTCGTTACGAGCATATATTCCAGCTTTCGCGGCGAACTTTGGGTCGTTCTGTGCAATGGTGTCTTTTAATGACTTTAGTGCGTCAGTGCCAGAACGATACGACTGATTCTTTAGAAAATTTGTTAGAAGTATGGACACCAAAGCATTCTCCGGTGACTGTGCATAAGCAGTGCCACCAGCTAAGTTAACAGTGGCGGTTTTGTTTGATTTATTGAAAAGAGACATAGCTCCTCCTTAAGTTAATTAGAGGGCAGCCCCACTTTCGTTGACAATGTTAGAACAAGAAAACTTGAGAGAACAACTCTTGAACCGCAATGGCTCAAGAGTAGTGTGACCAAAGGTCAGCACTCGTTTAACAGACGAGGAAGTTCTATCATCACTGTGTTCTAACATTGTTAACGAACTAGCGGGAGAAAAGCGAGATCGGCTTTGCTTTTTGAACGAAGAAGTCCAATCTCTCACTACCCAAAGTAATGTTACACAATGTGGCACTTTATGTAAAGTATATTGTTTATAATACTACAACTAGATTCAATGAATTTTGAGATAAACAGTGACAGTGAGGGCGTTTTTGTCTCCTGGAGCCCATAAAGCCTATCTTACGATGGACCCTTTTTTGGGTACGCCTGACAGAATAGCACTTTCCTCGCCTTTGGCTCGTCGCTTTTCCGCTTCGCTCCGCCGAACCTTTTACGGTTCAATGCAGGATGGTTGCTCGCGCAACGCGCAGTCGATGTGCTCGGAGCAGGCTCCTGCGCGCATCTCCTTGGCGTCCGACCTACTTCGTAGGTACACCCGACAGGATTCGCTGCGCTTGCACGGTGGCGGTTGCTCGGAACAAGTTCCTGTGCGCAGCACTTGTTATAGGCCACTAGGCGACCCCTCCAAAAATTTATAATTAAGCTTTAGAAACTAAAGCCATGTCTAGCGTTGGGGCCTGTGTGTCAAACCCTACTCTTTTTAGTAAT
>JBGAWL010000003.1:0-11759 GCA_044227625.1 Saccharimonadales bacterium (SeqCode)
ACGCCGCAAGAATATACAAAGTATTCTCCTTGGGGTCACCAAGTAAAAACCTCAGCCAAAGGCTGGGGTTTTTACTTGGTTTCTTCGGGCTGAAGCGAACTCCAAAGAATGAGCGAAGCGAATGGGGAGTTCGATAATCGAGGACGCGCGCAGGAGCTAAAGCTCCGAGCACGCCGCAAGAATATACAAAGTATTCTCCTTGGGGTCACCAAGTAAAAACCTCAGCCAAAGGCTGGGGTTTTTACTTTGGCTATTTTGGGGTATTAAACTCCGGAAAGAAATGAGCAGAAGTGAACGATGTATTTGAGTACTACATTACATTGGCTTCTGTAGGCAAGTGTACATGTTTTGCATAATATAGCCACCTATGGCATACTAGCGCAATAACAAATAACGGGTGGTAGGAATAGTGTGTATACGACGGAAACCCTCCAGCCAAGCTATCCGGTAGTGTCACCGCAGAACAGCTCTCTTCGTCTAGTAACGGCTAACATTTTCAATGCCGCTGCAGTTGCTATTGACAGGCACGCTCCGTGGATAACGCCAGACATGATTACTCTTGGTACGACTGCCATGCATGTTGAATGTTTAAGACGGGCAGCAAGTGCAGAATCTGTGCGTCCGCGACTTGCCTGGACGGCAGCCGCAGGGTTATGTTCGCTTGGGGACGCGCTTGATGGTGCGCTGGCACGACATAAGTCCGCAAAAACAGGTATGCCACTTTCCGAACATGGTGGCAATGTAGACTTAGCCGGGGACAGAGCGCAAGAAATAGCCGGCTTTCTGTTTACCGCCGTAAGAGCTGGAAAGCACAGCAAAACTGCTTTCCTAGCAAATGTGGGTGCGACCCTAACAGCACCATTACCCTCTCTGGCGCGTGCACGCGCCGAAGCACATGGGGTTGCAGTGGAAGAGTTCGCACTTGGTTCTCGTGCGGTCCGCGCAGGAGCGGCTATGGTCGGTATCGCAGGGGGTAACCGGCTAGCGGCCGTAACGGGTATATATGCTGCCGTAACGAATTCACTAACTGCAGCAAAAAGGTTCAAGGCTACTGGCCAAGGCTCCCCACATGCCATTGGACTTGTTGGCGGCGAAGTTCGTAGTAAAGCAGAACGTAGATACAGACTAACGAAAAAAATCGCTTGGGGTGCGGGTGCTCTCGCGCTTGGCGTCGCGCTTAGTGGTGGGAGAAAGAAGTAAGCCCGCGTCAGGCGGGTCGGCTAGCGGTGGTACGGCAAGCCGGCGTTGATGGTGCTGGCGCGGTAAAGGGCTTCGAGTGTAACGACCATGGCGAGGTCGTGCGGGAGCGTTAGATGGCCGAGTGACCACTGGTAGTCAGCGGTGTCACGTACTGCTTGCGGTAGCCCCTCTGGCCCGCCGATGATAAAGCTAACTTCCCTACTTTCAAGCTCTCGCGCTCGTAAAAATTCTGCTAGCTTTTCACTCGTGAATTCCACCCCATTTATTTCCAGCACCACCGGTATGGTACCCTTTATTTCGCCTAGGATTTTTCGCTCATCTTGGGCGTATTTGTCAGGTATATGAGTAACGCGAACCGCATGTATTCGTTTTAGGCGTCGCATATACTCATCCCAGCCTATTTTTGCATAGCTAAGCTTGGGCTTACCCACCATGCACAAGTGTATTCGCATAGCTGTAGTATACGCTGCTTACCGTAAAAGAGCGTACTGCTTCATACTATGATAGCGCCGTACAAAATATGCAATTGCAGCAATACAGCCCGCCGCGATACTGGTGCCGAGTGCGGCTCTGCCGGTGTTGTATAGCTGGGTGATGGAGGTGCCCCAAACGCCGCCATCAGCAATATATTCCGCAAGCGTTGTTTCCACCGCTCCTACGTCATACGCACCAAGAAGCGCACGTGTTTCTCCCCTTTGATCCGATACAACTCCTATGCTGGACGCCCCATCAATGAGCGGTGAGGGATATTTCGGTCGCAATGTCAAAACATTGCCCAATCTTCCAGTAATGCCGATAGGCCGTAAGCCGCCATTGTCAGAAGGTGTACCGAGTCCAAGAGTTTGTACCTGTCGTATGCCGCTTGCCGATGACAGCGTGGCAATATTGCCACTGACACTAGGTTGCGCCTGTGCTACATAGTTGCCCTGCACTGCTTTGCCTTCGAATGCATTATTTTGAATAGTGAGCTCAGCAAACTCTGCGCTATTGTTAAAGCTGACTGATGCCTCTAATCCAAGCGTATTTTCTGCAAAAGTTGTATGACGCAAACGTAGGGTAGAACCGCTGCTGGGATTAGATAGTGGGTCAGTGTATACCGTAATCACCCCAGCCTTGGCGCTGGGCGATGAGCTCGTGACAAAGTATAGTGGGGCGATTGACGGAGTAATGTCATAAAATGTGCTATTTGTGATATCTATCTGCGATTTCTCAACAGTACTAGGGTTGCTTGAGTGATTGGTTTTTGCGGCGATTGCCGTCCCTGTTATACCAGAAAATGTTGTATTGGTGATGACGGCGTGGCCACATACGTTGTGTAGCCCCACCTCCATTCCACCATCACCTATCCTCGAATTCGCTATGTATAGTGTTGTTACTGAGCTTGGACACTCATGATTAACTATTCCGTATTGTGTCCCACGGATACTAGTGTCGTTCACTGTAACGGTATCTAAACCGAGACTGTCATGACCGATCCCTGCCATGAAGGAGGTGCTACCATCTATTTCTGTAGAATCGATGCGCGTTGATGATTGTGTGGCGGTAGAGGTGTGATTGATACTTATACCATCGTTCGATACGGCTCGAACAAAGCTATCGTATATCGTAGTTTGCAGTACAGCTGTGTCTTCAACAGTGGTAGAAATGCCCGAATAGTCGCCTTGTTCGATTATGAGCGTTCCATTTGTAATACCGCTAAACCTTGATTGCACGGCACTATTTGAAACAAGGCGCACCGAATAGTGCTTACTCGTGCCATCAAGACTGTTTGGCATAAATGAAAATGTAATCCCTGACAAATTGGCCGTATAGTTCGCCGTGCCAGACCCTGTTCCGATTACGGAAACTGACTCGGCTATGTCAGGAAGGACCGTGTTTTCATAGGTACCTTCAGAAAGCTGGATGACATCAATGGTGGGCTCTGGCTCGCCGGCCAGACATCCATTCGTCGGGGTATTCGCATTTGCCGCATTGACCGCATCACTAAGCGAACATGTCGTCGGAGAACCAGCTGCGCTCAAATCATCTACCATTATTATGGCGGCTTCAGCTTTTGCCGTAAAAATCTGTATGCATAATGTACATAATGCAAATGCGGCGAAGAGTAGTATGGTTTTAAGTTTATTCATAGCTTGTTTATGTTTATATATGCTAAGTTACAATATAGTTGAAGGTATGTTTTTTGGCAAGCCAACAGATGCAAAGTGTTGTAAATACTGCAACTTACGAAAAGTGGATAACTCCTAGGTTACGCACAATCCTTATGTGGCCAGGGGGAAAGTGTTCGTGGACGGCTTTTGCGGCTCCAGGTAGTGCTTCTCGGGCGTAGTCGTCTACCACAATTACCCCTCCCTTTTGCATGCGTGGCAGCACTAGTCGCAGCGAGTCGCGGATGCTTTCATAGAAGTCACCGTCTAAAAACGCAAATGCGATCTTCTCTGGTACGTCGTTTTCGGTGAGACTACTAAACCACCCTTTATGAACAATAGGTGGCTGTAAGTGAGCTTTTTGAAATTCACGCAAAAACTGTTTTTTGCTGACGGCTAATTCACCCGCGGTGAACTGCTCCCCTGATGGCGAGGCATCCCAGACGGATTTTTCCGGTAGCCCCTCGAAGCTATCATACGCATGGAACTCCGGGGCGTGAAAGCTCCGACCTTTCACGCTTGCGGTTTGTTGGTTGTCCAAGAGGCGGCGGATGAATAGGCTGGTGGTGCCGATATAACAGCCAAATTCTACTATGTCGCCTTCGATGCCTGCATCCAGTACTCGAGTAAGTTCACGCAGGATAACCTCTACCTGCAGCTTACTGACCTGCTCAGAAATGAGGGGGTATTTTGTAATCAGGTTCTGATGAATATGCACCGAATTAGATTACCGTGTAACCCGTAACATGTCACGTGGGATTATCAATTTCCGTGTAACGATGAGATTCAGGCGTTACATGTTACAGGGCAATCCAATGTGACACGTTACACGATAATGGCTAATTGAGCGTACTCCATAGGTGGTCGAAGAGTTCTTTTTGCATATGGGTAACGCCGGGGTTGTCGATGACGATGGCCGAGAGGATGTTTGTGTCGCCAAGTGTAATCAAGGCGGTTTTGTTTCCGTACATGAGTGTGTAGCAGTTTGGGGCTTCGCCGCGGGCGGCTGGGAATTCTCTTCGCTCGCTGAGTTCGTCAGAGGCGCCGCCCTTCCCTACGCCAATCACACGGACGCTTATGCCTTCAGATATACGGCGCTGCGTAAAGTTTGGAAAGTTGTGGTATAGGTACTGGCGAACGCGTTTGGTTGATATGACACGGTAAGTTGGGTTTTCTTGTTCCCGGCAGGTGGCAAGCACATCACGCAAGATAGCAGCAACGCCCTCATGGTCTTCGTAGAAGGTGGCAAATGAGGTCGTTTCTTCATCTGGCATTGGTTTGGGGAGGTTCAGGATGTATGTTTCTGCCGCTTTTTGAGCATCCGCTGCCTGCTGCTGACGCTCTTTTAGCAGCTCTATGATAACTTCCGGATTGCTCGCGGTGTAGCGGCGCTGTTTGCCGACCTCTATAGAGCCAACCAGCCCTTGCTCTGCCAGTTTTTTCATGCTTTCGTAGACGCTGCCACGGTTTATGCCCGTGTCGGCCGCAATTTTCCGCAAACTACTCTGGGGGCTTGCTACCAGCGCCTCATACACCCGCTTGTCACGGGTTTCTAAGCCAATTTCCTCAAACCGAAACGTGTCTGCCATCTGTTAATTCATCATAGCACATTGTACTTGTATATGGTGTCAGGAAAATACAGCCATAATTATTTTTGTTCCGTTAGCGATATGATACTATTTTAGTATTCGCGTAAAGGAGCATGTCGAGATGGTAAGTAATTTTGAAGGTGGTTGTATCGTTGTTGAACCGGATGGCTCAAAAGAGGCGGCAATAGCTGGTGGCCGACAGATACTTGACTTTAGGGGTATCAGGCACGATCCGCATGTGATTGCTCGTGTTGGTACTGTTATTAATTTTGCATCTGGCTCTAAGGGAGAAACAGAAGATACCACGTATACTGCTAGGCTTGAGGATCCTGGCCGGATAGGCATTACCCCACCCCTCTCGGCTATTGCGAGACACACGCTTGCAGAGTACTTTGGCGTACAAGTCGTGGATTGGAAGCCAGCACTTGAAGCTGTTAGTTAAACCTAGCGTTTATTTCCGGTAGCTCATCCCAGCTGCTGGTGTAGCGGGGGCTGAGCATGTTACTGCGAGGGCGCCAGGCGTTGCTGAGCAGTTCGGCAGCCGAGCGAATGGTGTGTGGGCCATGCTTCGCATTGAGCGCGTCGGCGGCCTGCATGCGGGCTTGTGAGCGGGCATGGCGGGTGAGGTCTACGGTGCCAAATACATCTGTTTGGATGCTTGTAGCGGGCGTAAGGTCGTACAAGATAACATCTGCCTTGTGGTACATGAGCCCACGCTGAAAATTGTGGCTTAGGGTGCGGATGAGTGCGCTGCAAATCTCCCCTGTGTCGGCTGTGGGGGTGTAAAAACGGGTTTTATCGAATGTGCGGGTGTAACCTGGCTTGAGTCGGTTGGTGCGCAGTACCACGGCGGCATGCGTGGCGAGCTGTCCCTCACGGCGGAGTTCACGCGCGGCACGGCTTGCCAGGGCTGTCACGGCGGCTTCCACGACGGCGAAATCGTTGGTATCTTTACCAAATTGCCTCCCCCGTGAAATCATTTGCTGCGGCTTGGTGCGCGCTTGCAGCGGCAAGCAGCGTGTGCCGTTTAGTTCGTATGCCATGTGGCGGCCATGAAGACCCATAAGCTGTTGGGCGCGCTGGGGGCGCATGCGGGCGAGGTCAAGCGCGGTAAAAATCCCCTCGGCTTTAAGTTTGGGTGCGAGCCGCCAGCCGACGCCCCAGATGTCGGCTATGCCGACAGAGGCAAGAGTCATGAGATATGAGTCATGAGTGGAAGGTGCGTCGCCCGTGGCGACTTTTTTATGTCCGCTTTGCGGTGTAGCTTCCGCTCTTACCTCATGACTCTTGTCTCTTATATCTAGCACGAAAACACCTTTGGTGTTTTCGTGGGTTTTTGCCCAGTGGTTTGCAAGCTTGCAGAGGGTTTTCGTAGGGGCAATGCCAACGCTCACTGGTATGCCAATGTTTTTGAGAATGCTTGCGCGTACGGCTTTGCCCCAGGCTTCGTAGTCGGCTATACCAAGTTCACTGAGATCAAGAAATGCTTCGTCTATACTGTAGAGCTCTATATGCGGTGTAATGCTGGTGAGGAGTGTGCTAATGCGCTCAGATATGTCGCCGTAGAGTTCGAAGTTGGCGCTGAAAACGACGAGGTCGTTTTGGGCAGAGGCATGAGTCATGAGATATGAGTCAGGAGTGGAAAATGTATCCGGTGTCCACCAGACAGTTTGAGGGACAGGATTCTCGCCGGAGCCTGCCCTTGCCCACAATTGGGGGCGGGAATGACAATCTTTTTGAGCCGAACTTTGCGCTTTGCCCTTTGCCCTTTGCTCTATGACATTGAACCTCTGGCGGAGCTTGAAGATGGGTTCGCCCATTTTTACACCGAGAGCTTTGGCTTCGCTGCTGCGAGATATGGCGCAGCCGTCGTTACTACTAAGTACCACGACGGGTTTGTCTGCGAGGTCTGGGCGGAAGAGGCGTTCGCAGCTGACGAAAAAACTGTTGGAATCTATAAGTGCATACATTTTTACCCCTACTAGTGCGGAGTCTCGCCTCCGCCGGCGACTTCCTTTTTTGGTGGCAAAAAAGGAAGCGAAAAAAGCCAGGCACATCTCCAGCCTCTCGGTGGCTGTTGTGAGAAAATACAACGCGAAATCACTGCTGCGTCGCAATTTCGCTTTTGTTGTATTGCCTCACAACAGCCATGCCGGGAGCCTCCGCAGTGCCGTTTCTAGTTGTATGGCTAGCGCGATGGTTTCTCAGGCGGCCTTTGGCCGCGCTCTTGACTCTTGGCTCATGTCTCATGATTCATGACTCTTAGCCCTATAATTCGTGGATTGTGGCGGTTACGACGCCCCAGAGATTTTCGAGACGGATTTCACCCCATTTGCTTAAAACGAGCTCGCCTGTATCTGTTGCCGCGATGACGATTTTACTTGGGATTGGTGTGCGGGCTCGGTCGACGATGGCGATATCGCCGTCAAATATGCCGAGCTGGTGCCAGTTGTGTCCGCGTATACGGAAAAAATAGGTGCTGCTTGGTGAACGTATCAGTAAGCGGTCCAGACTAAGCGGTGTACGGCCGCGCTCGGCGGCTGGGTTTGGAAAGCCTTTGTGCGTCGCGACGGCTGTGCCGGTTTGTAGCGATGCTTCATCGAGGAGATTTACGCCATCCATCGGGTTCGCCTCCGGCTCACAGAGTCAAGAGTCATGAGATAAGACAAAAAAATGGCAGCAGGATCACTCCGCGAGGAGCTTTTGGGCAACTCTTTTGTGTTTTGGTCGTTGGCATTTGTTTGGAATTTGCCATTTGGGATTTGGAATTTTCGCTTTGGCCGCTTTGTCAGGTCGAAGGGAGTGCGGAGTGCAACTGGTTTTGCTCCTAGGAAGTAGCGTTGTATTTGTGCAAGGTCTTCTGTGAGGTATTGCTGGTGTGATAGTTTCATTAGAATGCTCCTTTCAGCCCTAGCAGAGTCCATTTTAAGGAGGGGCTTGCCCCTCCACTTCGCAGCCGAACTAAATTCGTCTGCTCGCCCCTCCCCCTAAAGCTCGGCTGTCGCCTCGATACTTTCCGGCTCATTAGAATGCTCCTTTCAAGCCGAGTAGTGTCCAATTGTCGCCGTGGCGGCTCAGGCGGTACGTGAGTCCGTCATCACCGCTCATGTCGAATAGCTGCAGGGCTTCGGCGCCGCGGCGGACGAGGTAGCGCAGACCGCTCGCAAATGCCACCGCCTGGCCGTCATATTCAATCTCGCGCGGAAAGGTTTTCATGTCAGGGCCAGAGAAATAGATGGCATTAACAGTAACTTCTTGATTGATAGTTTGGGTCATAGTGAGTCCTCCATTACGTTAGGTTTTTGTCATCAAAGCTTTGAGACGACAAAAAGCCGAAACTGAATTATCTCTGTTCGGCAACGGGTTTTTATGAGGAGGTGCCTGTCACGCTTGCGACCGTTTGACGCGAAGAGTGCCGATAAGGAACCTGATTGTAATGAAGGCGCACAGTGACCGAAGTGTGATTGCCTGTAAATAAGTCTGTAAGGTAAAGATGGCTGGAAGCCAAAAGTCCTCACATGGCTGGACTACACACTATACGCTCGTGCTTAGCCCGCGCATAGTGTAGTTTTCGCGACAGTCTAAGGGGCTACGCGAGGCGACGCTCGAGTTTTACGAGTCGATGTTCATGATTATCCAGTTGCTCATGGGTGGCGTCGTTGCTGGTAGTGATAGCATCTGAAACGGCGTCTTGCAAAGAGTCGATTTTTTGCTCCAGGCGCCCGATATCTTCCTTTGTTGCGAGGTTACTGGTGGCCTGAGAGATACTGAGTGTAATAAATTGTTTTAGGTCGTCGATGAGGTCGCTGTAATCCATGGTAGAGCTATTGTACTGCGCAAAAACAGGGCGCGCAAGCGCTAACTGGTTTAGTCCGCTAGCCAGCGACGGACTCGAGTTTGCCCAGGAACTCGACGAGCTGGTGGGGGGTGATTTCGGCCTTCACGAGGTAGCCATCGGCCTGATGCTCTATGTCGGCACGGACGTCGTCTCGCTGTTCGAGGTTTGTGGTAATGATAATACGAGCGTGCATCTTGGGTGTTTCGCGGGGGTCACGGAGGGTGCGAAGGATTTCTATGCCGGTTATATTTGGCACCATGAGGTCAAGCAGGATTATGTCGTAGCTGTTGGTCTGGGCGGCGGCAAGTCCCTTTTGGCCGTCGAGCTGGACGTCCACCTCATAGCCTGCCTTTGTGAGAGCCCGAGCATAGAGTTCACTTATAAAGTGTTCATCCTCTATGCAGAGGATTTTTTTGAGCTTTGGTGGTTGTGCGATTGTGTCTGGTTCCATACGTTCCTGTCTTAGTCCCGGTACAGTGAGTGGTTTTTAATCCAGCCGTGGGCTCCCCGGGTTATGCCATTAGTATTGCCTGTTTTGCCCGACTCTGCAAGCTTCGCGTATGGTAACACGGTAAATGTAAATGTGCTTCCCTCATCTACTTTGCTGTTCACCGATATTTGACCGCCGTGGGCCTGTACAATTGCCCGGCTGAGGTACAGGCCAAGCCCGGTGCCACCTATTTGGGCGCGGTTGCGGTGGTTGCGGTAAAATTTGTCGAAAATGTGCGGTAATATGCTGCCGTCTATACCGAGGCCAAAGTCTTTCACGCTCGTTTCGACCATGCCGTCGGCATTGAGCACAGCGGTTAGGTGGACTTCTTTGGTGCCTCTGGAGTATTTGATAGCGTTATCGAGCAAGTTGGCAACGACTTCGTAAATACTGTAGCGGTCCACGCCGACACTCGGTAGGTCTCGAGCAACGGTGGCTTTAATAGTTACGCCACGTACACCGGCTCGCAGTCGCAAATCATTTACCACGGTACGCAGCACATCTTCCCATTTTTCTTCTTTGAGCTGCAGCGTGAGCTGGTTGTCCTCTATTTTGGCAACGTTTAAGATGTTATCGACAAAGGCGGCAAGCTGCTGGGCGCTGGCATCCATTTTTTTCATAAAATCTTTTAGTTCGGCATTGAGCGTTGGCCCTAGCTCTTCGTCAAACACCTCTATGTACCCTCGCAGTAGCGTTAGTGGGGTGCGTAGTTCGTGAACGGTTAGTGCTACAAAGCTCATTGCTTGGTCGTCCTGACTGTAGACTTCGGTGTGGTCAAACAGGATGAGCAGCGTCTCGTAGCCCATGGGGTTGTCGCTGTTAAAGTGTGCCGCAAGGTCAAACTGTTTTGTGTCTTTTTGGCCAGGGAGGCCTATCCGAACGCGCTCCCAGCGCATGTTTGCGGTGACGCTACTCCTGCGGACAGTTTGGAGCCAGCTGTGCAGGGTTTGGTCATCAGAAAATGACATGTCGAGTGCGGTATATACGTTCTTGGTTTCTAGCTCGTCAACTGGCAGCGCGAAATATTTGACGGCAGTGTCGTTGATGTAGACGATGTTGTCTTCTTTATCCAGCACAACCATAGGCAGGGGTAATGAATTTGCAAGAAAGTTTGCATGAATATCTTGGATTTTCTTGGTGTTTGTTTTTTCGACGTCGCTAACGACGCTAGCCATTTGGTAGACGTGGTTTACAAGGTTAGATACAAGTTCTCGGCCATACTGCAAGGTGTCGATATTTGGTGACGGCTGCGCATCTCCGTGAGGGGCAACGTGTTGAATGGCCTGCCAGATTATGTGTATTGGCTCGGCACTTGCGTGGCTTGCAAAACGAGCAAATAGCATACTGCCACACAAACCCAGCACAGACATAGCAATGAGTATGGTGGTTGTTGATACATTTTCTCTGCTGGCAAGCAGCCAACCGGTACCCATGACAAGCACCTGAAACACAACCATAATGAGGATGAGTCTGGTCGTGAGCTGTCTGCGGTATTTTCTGAAAAAATCCATGGCCTATTGGTATGCTAAGCGGTCTGTTCCGCTCAAGGCGGTTATCCATGTTTGGCCGGGGTTGAGTGGCAGCGGTTTACCGGTGCTGTCAGTGAACGTGAGCGGTGCCGTGGTGTCACCTTTACTCCAAGTGCCCGTGGTGACGGTGCCGTCCTGAAACACAAACGCTTGACCGCTACCAACCACGCCGTACTGGGAATGTTTGTCGCTCGCAACGCCGTAGGTGGTAATGATAGCAATAACAACCTTTGGGCGAAGTTGGGTTTGCGCGCCCGCACTGTCTACTACCATGTGGGCAGCGCCGCCTTGGCTGCGCTTATAGCTGTTACTAGTGGCGTCGTAGTCAAAGCGAGCGTTGTATTGACCGCTTGAGATGTTGAGGTTAATACCTGATGCGGGTGTACGAGTGTCGGGCGTGGTGGTCTGTTTCTTCGCAGTCGGCGCAGTGGCGGGTGCTTTGTAAGGCTGCTCTGTTTTTCTACTAAAGCCGGTGAATGATGCGGCGCCGTACCCTCTGCTGGCTGCCAGTTCACCGAGTTTCGGAATACTGGTGTAGAGGTTGTGCGGGGCATAGCGGCCCGATATTCGCCAGAATATGCCCTGTGTGTCGTTTAAGTCTTTGGTACCCCAGGCACGGATATCGGCTAATGCTTCGGGGCTGCCTCCGGCATGAGCATAAGCGCAGTCAAAACTCATGCACCACTGCACATAATATGGCCGCGCACTGCGTACGGGACCGATGTAGTCTGGTTGATTGTCTTGATACAGCGTGAGAAAACGGGTTATGCCGCCTTCCGCGATTGCCTCAAACACCACACCAGCTTGGTCTATGCCACTTTGTGGACGGGCATCGGGGTAATGGTTTTCGACCATCACGCCGAATACTGGTCGCTGGTTTACGCTTGGGTCAACCTGCAGGCCGCTCAGTGTGTTTGCGACGGTTGTGATTTTGGGTGCGGGCTTCGCGGGGTTCTTGCTGCGGTG
>JBGAWL010000003.1:11769-63854 GCA_044227625.1 Saccharimonadales bacterium (SeqCode)
ACCGAGGTCCTGGTCCCTTCGGGCCTCCCGGTGTTCCGGACCTTCGGGAACTGCGTGGGCGCGGTGAAGGCCTACCTCGACCACCACGCCTTCCTCGCGAGGTACCGGAGCCCGTTCACCAAGCCCGTCACCCGCCGCTCCCCCGCCGCCAACGAGCAAGAGTGATAATACGGCGGCAGCTATGGTCCACTTTTTGCTCAGCGTCCAGCGGGGCGAGAAAAACCCGGCGCGTGATTTCACCTGGGATGGTGTTTCTACAGGGGTAGTGTTCACTTCATTTGCTGTTTCTACGATTTCATCGGGCGGAACAAACGAGGGTTCGGCGGGCACTTGTTCTTCAAGCTGCTCGCTCGCTTCGTGCTCGGCGGCAAGTTCATGGATAGACCGCTGAGGTTCTTTTTCGAGCGGTTCTATTCGTTTTGGTTTGCGGCGCGAATCATTCCCACCGACAAAGTCGCTAATCATAAGCACTATTGTAACAGATGAGTTCTTGTTGTTGAAATAGCCTTCGGAGGGTAAAATACGACGAAAGAAGTGAAAAATGGCAAGAGTTTCAAGCCGGAATAATGATAACAGGGACGTACAAGCTGGCGCAACGGTGCCTTTTGACGAGACAATTCGCGCCATAGATGCGCTTAACCCGGCACTCAAGATAGGCGCTGCTGGAGTCATTGCCTATTTACTGCATAGACGTCTTAACGCACCGAATTCTCCGGTACGGTTGGAGGAGCTTCGGACCGTTGTCGAAAGCATGAAAAAGACTGACGCCGCAGAACAATTATCTCTTGAGCGTATCGTGGCCTCCATTCGTTCTTCAAGAATACCCGGGGTAAGCCTACACATTGGGCGTCGTCTAGCGGAACCCAGTCTTACGCTCGGTAACGGACGTGGGCGAACATCGCATACCCTACTTCCCGAGTTGGTGAGGAATTTTCCATATCTTAAGCATGTTATCGAGAATGCCGAAAGAGTTCTTCCACAAGTTTGCGCGGCGAACGAGAAACCACCAAAACTAAGTGTTGCCGACGAAATCACAGCCCTGATTATTGAAAAACCTGGAGTCGCTTTGGGCTCAAGATTAGAAGGGCACACATTACGGGCAACAACTAACCACGTTGTTATAGCAGCTGCCTTGCGGCATCTTGTTCCCAATTTAGCTCTTCATGATGAGTTAGGGAGTTACTACCGGCTTACTCGCGGTCGAGAGCCAAGGAAAGAGATTGTTTTCTATACACGGGTACCTGAAGAAGCGCCTGTGCTTCCCGTGGGGAGTGTGCTGACTTTTCCTGCGCTTAATGGGGAAGAGATTGACTTGATGGTATCTCACCTTTACCCAAACGCTGACTCCGTTACATCGGTGTTATGACTGCTTTAGTCGGCCGAACGTAACGTCTTTTCCGAGGAGGGAGAGGGTTTCGTTAAGTTGGGGGCTGAAGGGTGCCCAGGTGGTGTAGATGCGGATGAGGCTGAATAGGATACCGGGTTTTTGGCCGGTTTCTTCCAGGAGTTCGTTCAGGGCGGCTTGAATGTGTTCGGCATCCCACTGCTCTACCGCTACAAGCTTGTCATGTGCGGCCGAAATCAGGCGGTCGATTTCACCCGGGAACAGTTTTTTCAGCTGTTTGTTCTCTGTTATAAGCGAGCGGTCTTCACTTGGTTCGGCAAAAAAGTAGCGCGTCATCATGGGGAGTTCAGCAAGGGTTTTGAGGCGGTCTTGCACAAGGGCGAGCACCTGGCGTTTGTAAGCGGGGTCGGCACCGGCGGCTTCGATGGGCCAATAGGAATGTTTTTGAAGGGAGGCTTGCCTCCCTTCAGGCAAAACATCGCTTTGCTCGTTTTGGCCTGCACCTACCCGGCGGCTAGAGTCGCCGCCGCTCGCGCCGTGCGCTCGGTCGGGCGCAAGTGCGCCCTCCACCCGGTCATACAGGTCATCGAGCGAGAGGCGGCGAATCCACTGGCCGTTCAGCCACAACAACCGTGCTTCATCAAACCGTGCCCCGCTCTTTTGGACGCGGCTAAGGTCGAATTTGGCAATGAGTTCTTCACGGGTAAAGATTTCCTGCTCTGTGCCATCATTCCAGCCGAGGCTAGCGAGGAAGTTCAGCATGGTTTCGGGCAAGATGCCGTCGGTGCGGTAGTCGGAGACACTTTTGGCGCCGTCGCGCTTGCCGAGCTTCTTTTTGCCGTCTGGTGCCATGACGTGCGGCAGACAGGCTAGAACTGGCACCGGTAGCTCAAGTGCTTCGTAGAGGCTGAGGTAGCGCGGTATAGAACTGATGTATTCGAGGCCGCGTATAACGTGGGTGACGCCCATTTCGGCGTCGTCGACAATGTGCGCGAAGTTGTACGTGGGTAGACCATCGGCCTTCATGAGGATAAAATCGTCCAGTGCTTCGGAGCCAGCGGTGAGCTCACCCATGACGGGGTCGTTCCAGGTATAACGCTTCACATCCGTCACTTTAAAGCGAAGGGGCTGTGTGCCATCCCATGTTGGAGGATTCGTCGGGCGGTGGTCTCGGTACAGAAAAGCTCGTTTAGCAGCCTTGGCTTCTTCGCGGAAGGCCTGCACTTGTTCGGGTGTGTAAGGGTCAGCATAGGCGAGGCCCTTTTCGATGAGTTTTTGGGCCCACTTACGGTAGATTTCGCGGCGTTCGGTTTGGATGTACGGGCCATGTGCCCCGCCCACGCGTGGACCTTCATCCCAGGTAAGCCCGAGCCATTCGAGCGTGTCAAGTATGAGGTCAGTTGCGCCCTCAACAAGCCGGGCTTGGTCGGTATCTTCTATACGAAGTATAAAGGCCCCACCTTGCTGTCGTGCTAACAGCCATGGGAATAATGCCGCGCGTACGTTGCCGACATGGATATAGCCAGTTGGGCTGGGGGCAAAACGTGTTCGTACTGTGCTCATACTGTCAGTATACAGATTTAGCAGAGGAGAGTTAAGCGGTTGCGGTTAGCTGTTTTTAACAAGGGCAGTCAGCTGGGCGTCGGTGAGGGGTTGCTCGCCGTGTACTTGGTACCACGTGCCACCCTTTATCCAAGTGGCATGACTATCGCTAAATTTGTAGATACTGATATCGCCGGCGACAAGTTCGGTGTAGTTTGGGGTGCCGTTGGCGGCCACTGACGAAACCTGACGAATCATCTGCTCGCCATCCCAGTTTGTTTGCTGCTCAACGAGTTGGTATGTGGCAAGTTCGCTTGAAAACCTGTAGGTTAGCCGCTCGTTGTGCCCGCTAACACCTTCGTACCGAAAGCCTGCTGCGGCAAAGTTCGGCATACTGGTTGACACACCGGCCACCACTCCTGCCATACGTGCTTGTAGGGTTGGGGTATTGCTGTAGGTGAGGAAACCACCTATCGCCAGCAGGGCCACGACACCCGCTGTCATCGTAGCGAGGTGGCGGCGAGCCTTCTTTTTAAAATGCTTGCTGTGGGCGGCAATGTCGACATAGTGCGTTGCGTTCGCAATAGCTTGTTCAAACATATCCGCCGGCGTGGTGGTTGTAGGCGGTGGTGCAACTGGTGCCTCTTGGACTGCAACATTTTGGGGCGCTGTTTGGACAGCGACAGGAACAAAGGTAACTGGTACGGGTGCTGGGCTATGGAATCGGTGAACCTGCTGGTCTTTTTCGATTTGTTTGGCTCGGCGTGCCCGGGCGGTGTCGAGGTGGAGTGCCGTGTGCTTGACTGCAATGGCGTGTTCCGAGGTGTGGGCAACTTCGTGCTGGACATGCAGTTGTTTCTTTAGACCTGCTTTAGGCTTTGTAACGGCACGTCGCATAAGCGTTTTGGCTGTTTGGGGAGTGTGGCGTTTTGCATGACTTGCGGCAGGACGAGAAGTCTGCGTGCGTGTCTGTTGCCGTTTTACAGGGGCAACAGTTTCTGGCTTTGGAGCGTGCTGCATCTGCTGTTTTACAGGGGCAATAATATCTGTAATCCGGCGGCCCGTAACGGCGTCGTACGACTTACCATTTACCTGCACGACTGTTTTTTCCATACTGTTTGCTTTCCCTCGTCAGCATTGCTCTTTCAGGTACATAATACCGCTTTTGCTTCTGTAAACGCAAGTAGTTTGTCCTAGCTAATAGGCCAGCAGTTTGCATGGCGCACACTAGCATCGGTGTATACTGAAAGTGTCTATGGATTTCTTGGACCCACAGAAAGAGCGACGTAACCATGTTGTACTCATAGTGAGCTACTGCCTCATTGCTGTTGCGATTGCCCTTATGAGCTGGATGCTATTAAAGCAAACCGATGGGTACTGTTTGAGTCGTGACGGGACTGTTGACCGATGCGGCTTGATCTTTGTGTCTAGCCAGCCCACCGGAGCAGATGTGTACATAAATGACGAACTACAAAAATTTCAAACGAACAGTAAGACAAACCTTCGTAGCGGAACGTATACAGTTCGGCTGGCGCGGGATGGGTACACGGAATGGAACCGTACGATCACTGTCGCGGGCGGTGATGTCCAGCGTTTCGACTACCCTGTGCTGTTCCCTGCTAAATTAAAGAGTGCACAAGTTGCGACTTTTGCGAATCAGCTGCACTTCGTTTCCCAGAGCCCGGGTCGTCGATGGCTGGTTGCTGCAGACACTGCTCAGCCCAGCCAACTGCAAGTGTTTGACCTGAAAAATGCCGATAAACCGAGTGCGAAAATTGTTCCGCAGCAACCCACCGTCTTTACTGCCGCAGAAAGTGTACAATCATGGAATGTGCTTGAATGGGCAGACGATGAGCGTCATGTTTTGACCCAGCGCGTTTTTACAAACGGTACATCAAAGGCACGGGAATATATACTGCTTGACCGTCAAGACGGCACTCAGGCGAGGAACCTCACAAGTGAGCTTGCCCTATTGCCTGCCGACGAAATCCGGTTTTTTAACAAAAAGCAAAACCAGTTCTATATTTATAACACTGAAACAAAGTTGCTTCGGACTGCTCAGTTAGGAACAAACCCACCGAACGCGCTGCGGCTTGAGCGGGTGATAAGCTACAAAGCATACGGTGACGATACGGTGCTCTATGTCACAGATACGCCGCTGGGCGAGAAGCAAACGCCGGGATACGTTTCGGTTGTGCTGCAACAGGGTACGCGTAGCAGCGTGCTCAAACGTTTGGCAGTAGCAGACACATACCTGCTCGATATCGCTGAGTATGACGGCAAATGGTACGTTGTTACCGGCACAAATGCTCTGAAGGGTGTTTATGTGTTTCGAAACCCGCTTGATGCGGTGCTCGCAAAGCCGACGGATACACCACTGCCGTTTCGATTCTTAAAACTAATCAACCCGCAGCATGTTGCGTTTTCTGCAAACGCCCAGTTTGTTGTTGCTAACAGAGGTGCCGAACATACCGTATACGACATAGAGTACGAAGGTGTATATCACTACACTGAGCCTACTCCATTGGATGAGCCGCAGGCACCTACGAGTTGGATGGACGGCAACAGGCTTTGGTATGTGTCTTCAGGAAAGGTTGTTGTGCATGACTACGACAATCTCAATCGCCAGACGCTTCAAGATGCCCTACCCCAGTACGGAGTGTATTTTGCACCAAACTATTTGCGTGGCTATAGCCTGACGCAACAAGCCAATGGCACGCTTCAGCTAATGCAGACCTCGTACGTCCTAGAGTAATCCGGCCATTAGTTCCAGAACTGGATAGCACGCCACATCCGGGTCCAGAGCGTTGGGCCGTTGCTGGTGATTTGTTGGGGCTCAGAAATGGTCGGTGCTGTTGCTGGGGTTTTGTTTGAAGCGACACTGGGGCTTATTTGTTTGCCCCAAACCACAAGCCTGTTGGTGCTAAAACCTGGCGGGTCACAAGTAATAAGAACAGCAGTAGCTTGTTCGCCCTTGGTGTCGGTGAGTACGCTCACCTGTGAGGGTGGCACGATTTCTTTTGCAAAGACTTCATATGAATAGACTTTGCCATTGTAGAGAATAGTAAAAACATCTCCAGTGGTTAGCTCGCGGAGTCGTACAAAGGCAAACTTGGCCTTACCATTATTGAATATATTTTGGCTGGAGTGGCCAAAGTAGGCACTGTTACCGTTTTCTCCGGGCTTGACGGTACTTGGGTAGTGAACTACTCCGTTTTCGAGTGAACTTTGTACGGACGCTTCGTCGCTGCTGACGAGGTTGAAGTCTACTGGCATTTGGATATTTATTTTCGAAACAATCACGGTGGGGTTAGCGGCTTGTTCGGGTGAAATGTTACTCACGATAATCGGTATGCCTGCTACCTTACTGCTGGGCTGGATGAAGGGGGTGATGATAAATTCGTTAAAAAATCCAAAAAGCAGTATGAGTAGCATGACGGCACCGACGCCAAAACCAAACAGTAGTGACTGCACATGGTGACGGGCCTTGAGTTTGCCGCCGGCACTCACCTTATGTTGGATACGCTGCTTGATACGCCGTGTCGCCTCAGCCGTTTGGGAGTTTAGTACCCTATTGCCAACTTTTGTTTTCCGAACAGCTTGGCTGGCTCGTACCTTTGTTTTTGAGAAGCGGCTCTGCTCCGAAGGGCGGGTATGAACGCCTGGCCGCACGGGGGTGTGGTCGGCAATAGTGATACCGTTTTCGCTTGTAACGACACGAGGAGCTGTGGTGGCAGCTGGCTGAGTGGGTTCATTGGCTACGGGTGCTAGCCGACTTCGTGAGGGTACTGGCGTTTGTTTCTGGAAGAGTTTTTGGTACGGTGTGTGCTCGTTTGCGGCGTAAAACTCCTGCCAGACCTCATGTTTTTCGGCTTCCGGGAGACTCGTGTAGTAGGCGTGCCATTCAGTTTGTATATCAGCAAGACTCTTCCCTTGTGCAGCGAGCTGTTGCAGAAAAACCTGATGTTTACTGAGCGTTCGTTCGGTTTTGATTTCTTGCAGTTCCGCGGAGGCTGAAGGCTCTTCACCAAAAGCACTGGCAACTTTACGTCGTATGAGCTCCACGGCGGCAGTATCGGCTGGTGCTGGCCGAATGGGGTTATCTGGGAAAAGTGGATTGGTGCTCATATGTGTTGCCACGCCAGCAAGCCACCGCCCACTCGCGTTTCACTGTGTAGTATAGTACAATACACCTCTGGTGACCATGGGTTTGCTTATGGTTATTACACCAGGGCAAGTGGTTAAATTGGCATACAACTCACTTTGTTCGTTGAAAAATAGATATGCTGCCGCAGCGAACGGAATTGGTAGACATTTCGCTTGCGTGAAATTCGGATATTTTTGGGGGGCAAGTGGCGGAATTGGTATACGCGCACGACTCAAAATCGTGTTCCTTACGGATTGAGGGTTCGATTCCCTCCTTGCCCACCAAAAATATCCGAACGCTAGACAGCGCCCCACTGTAGGCGAGGCTTCTTCGCCAAAATTTCGTGTTCGTAAGGACGTGCCGTGAGACCCGCCAGAGGCTGGTCGCAAGAGAATCTTTCAGATTGTAAGCTTAGCTTGCAGTCTGAAAAAATCTGGGCCTGCCAAAGGTAGGTCAAGTCCGGCCTGCGGCACCATATCTATTGTTCACGTGCAGACACTATCCCACCTATGGTGAGACTTCTTTGCCAAATCGCGCGAAAAGTATCTTGCGGGTCGGAATTGACATGAGCGGCATGGGGTTATATGCTACCGCTATATGGCAGCATTTAAAAATCAAAAAATACTAATGTTTTTCAGGCGTCACCACATAGTAAAGAAATGTTTCCTGTTGCTCATTGCCTCGCTGCTCGTGGTGCAGTTTGCGGTGGACTATTTGGTCTATCGAAATATATATCAGCCCAACAACATTTCCAACATATCCCATCTCATTATTGCGGCAGTCGACAACCTGCATCAGCCCATCCCCGTCGAAGCACCGACAGGTAAACGGTACATTGCTCAGGCTCGTATCGTCCTGCCTGTTGATGTCCGTAATCTTGGTCAGCTCGACTACACCTATCAACCGGCTATAGATAACAGTGCGGCATACTTGCAAATTACACAGCACCGTCTCGTCAAGGCTGCGGAATCTCGCCTGTTTTCTGTCGATCAGAAGCAATCGGCATGGGACACGCTGGACGTCGCCAAGGTATTTGAACAGGTTGCCTCGCTACAAGCATGTTCTCGTGGTGTATATGTACTTTTTGATGATCTTGGAGTCAAGCAGTACGCAGATGGCCACCAGCTACGTGCCACGCGCCAGCTTGCAGATGGCCGCACGCTGCGTGTCTACACCGAGTTGCCGCAAAAATGTCCAAATACAGACTTTGGCTCGCTGGTGGACTATCTAAAAACTGCCGAAAGCTACTGAATTACGCAAACAATTGCTGTAGCAAAATAGCGCTGCTGATGCCTAGCGTATTAAAAACAATGTCCGACAGTGAATTACGCCACGTTTCGTAGCCAAACACAATGCCCCGTTTGGCAAGCAGTGGCGAAAGCACAAATATTTCCAGTGGTTCCCACAGTGTCACCACTATAAAGGCTGCGACCGGCCCAATCAGCCACGCCAGCCCTGCACTACTTGCCGCGTGTACCAGGCTCCAAATGTCTACTAACTTATCATTCCGTTTGTGTTTTCTCATTCTGGTATTACTATAGCGAATTGGCCAGAACAACGCTAGTCGTGCAGAGCATAGTCCACAGACACAATGAAACCGACGGACTGGAATGCTCTTTCATCTGCACCTGTTTGCCTTTGAGCCTATTGCTTAACCATGACGCGATGATCGGGCTTTATGTCTTTGCGTGCATAAACGTCGCCTATTCGTACATCGGCAACAGGATAGTGGCTAGCAGTAATATTGGGTGTCGACGTGTCATCATCGTAAAAGAAAGGTACATCTCGGATGAGCCGCATTTCGAGACTCTCCGATTTGGTTTTCTTGTCAATCATTTTGTGGCCTATCGTGATGATTGTGCCTGGTGTTATTGCATTATCAGCGACATATTCGTTAGCACTTTCAGACAGGCTGTCTTCCGTAACCGCATATGTACCGTCTCCATTGGAGATGAGCTTAATTTTTCTGACACACTGTATGGTCGTTATCTTTTTTGGCACATTGGTATCGTATCTGTTGTAACTATCGTAGTTTGGATTATCTTTCTTCTCAGTTTCACCAAGGTATATTACAACGGATGTATCTTTCGGTATGGCAGATGTATCGATGCCACCATTAAAGAAGGCAGCAACTAATTGTTCATATATCTGTTCGGCTTTAAGCTTTTGTTTATCCTGCTCTGCCTTTTCTCGTAATAACCCTAGGTATTCTTCGTCATCAATCTCTTTTGCGATTTCTTCACGTGCAGCTTTTTCCCATATTCTTAATGCTTTGGTTCGAGCTTGCTCGGCATACTCACGACCATTCCAGCCGTCACGCCAATTTCGTTTTAGTGCTGCTTTATAATCATCTTCCTCGCCGGCCACCTCTGCCTCAATCTCAGCTTTTGCTTCCTCAAGCGCTTTCTCGTAGGCTGCCTTTTCCATACGTTTGTGCACTTTTGCACGAATCTCGTCCAAATCACCACTTTCTGCAAGTTTACGCTTTGCTTCTGCAAGCAATTCAGCTTGGGCATCTTCAGATGATAGCTCTGACTCAACTTCTTCCAGATGCTTTTCTTTCAGGCCATCCGTAATTTCTTCGACCTTAGCTGCTCTTACTTGAACATCAATTTTATCGTATGTGCCATCACGGGTGAGCATACCATCTTGTTTTTTGCGTTCTTCTTCGACCCAGTCAGGACCGTATTTTAAGGTTAGTTCATCTTCTTTATCGGCAAGCAATGTGGCCACAATTCCTTCCTTTTTTTCGCCAATAAGTTTATCTTTTACTCTTTCTTCGGCTTCTAGGCGGGCTGATATGAATACTTCATCAGAACTTTCAGCTGCCGCTAGAGCAGCGCGCGCAGTATTAGCGATCGCTGTGACATCTCTTTCGCGCAATAGTTCAGCTTGAAGTGCTGATACCTGATCATCATAACCAGCAATCTGTCCTTCGAGCTCACCGATACGGGCTTGAAGTTCTTCTTTGGTGGGTTCACCTGTAAAAAAGTTAGGCATAATGACTCAATTATAACACATTATTATTTATTAAGCAACTATCTTATAAGAAATAGTATATTATTGCCGCGAGCAGCTTGTGAGGAGTGTCTCAAATGGTTTTGTGGGGTTCTGGAGCCACCAGGTACTGGCGGAGGCGGCGGTGGCGACGCGCCAGATGGGTTTTCCACCCGAGGCGGCTGATGTACCGATGTTGCCTTTCACCGCGACCACATAGTTGTTTTGGTGGCGAGTTATGATGTGGGTGTTTGGATACGCTGTGGTGAACTTGTGCAGCAGTTCAACGAGCGGCATAACACCAAGGTCGCTTGTGAAGGCATAGGAGAGATGCAGCGATTTCCCAAGTTTCTGCAGCTGACCCAGGCTTATAACAAGCAGCGTGTCGGTTCTAGTAGCAATAGATTGTGGCTGGGTGGAGAAAAAGTCAGCTGTGTCTTTGGTGATGGTGAGCTGGCCGGTGTATTTGCCAGCAAAGTTTTCGAGCATAGCGAGGCTTTCGCTATTGCGGCCAAGGTCTCCGGCTAGCAGAACGCCGTCGGCCCACTGAGCTGCAGCAAGCAGTTCGGCCAGTGCGCGTGTGGCAAAGCCTCCGCTTGGGTTGCTGGGGGCAAACTCTGCGCTAGGGAATAGCTTACCGACGGTTTTTTCAAGGCTGTCTGGCAGCAGCACGCGCACCGTACCGATGCCTGCCTTCTCTGCTGCCGTGTAGGCTTCGGCTGCGGCGGCAAAACTTTGGGCGTGCCCGCCGACTATCAGCAGCTTCCCTGCCGCACTTTTTACCTCGGGCCGCGCCCATAACAGATTCGGAAACAGCGCTTTTTCACCTTGTTTATGCCAGTAGGATTGGTTCATTATGGAATTATACGCCTATGGTAGCATGGACAACTCAAGATACCTTGCCACATGCGGAGAATCTACAAAACCGCACGTTCGGAAGAACTTGTCCGCACCTTCGCCTGCGGGGTGCGTGATTAGTGCGGAAGCCGCTGTCTCTCTAGCCATAGTCACGCATGAAGAAACAATTTGTCTCCCAAGACCTTGATTTCGCATCCCTGATGCGACGGCGATATAATAAATCATTGTCTCTTCATCCGGCTGTCCGATACTTGTTATAGCATAACCCGCTGGCTCGCCTGTATCTTTGTCGCTAGCTATTACTAGCTTTCTGCCTGAAACTTCACGCTGGAAAGTATCGAGCGAAAATCCAAAACCCATTCTTGCTAGGCTTAGCATGGTACTTTCCGGGATTTGATTTTGCAGGCGCTCAGCCGTACCTAAAGTGTCAACTGAGTACATATTTATATAATAACATAAAGATGTAAATTATTCAAACAGTATAGTCGTAAATCACATTTTTGCGTTCGACTACTATGGGCCAGTCACGGTCTTTGGCTATTTTGAATAGGTTTTGGTCGGGGCTGAAGGCTATGGGGTGCGTCACTACTTCTAGCATGGCGGCGTCGCTGGCGCTGTCGCCTACGGCGTAGCTTTCTGTGTACGTCGCGCCGTGTTTTTGCACCAAGCTGTCTAGGGCCGTTTTTTTATCAAATATGGGGGTCGTGTATTCGCCGGTAAAATGCCCTTCTTTGCGGGTGAAACTGCACCCTATGGCGTCATGGAACCCGTGGTGCTGCGCCAATAGCTCTATCACTTCCTGTGGTGAACCAGAGACAGCAAAAAGCAGGTAGCCCTCCCCCTTTAGTTGCTGCACAAGGTCGCGCGTGTAGGTAAAGATTTGGTCTTTGTACTCGTCGAATACTTCTTGAATAACCTGGTCGTATACGCCCGTGTCAATGCTAGGAAGAGCCGTTATAAAGTGCTCGACAAGGAGCTGTTCGTAGCTATGAAAACCTTCGTTTGTACGGCGATTTTTCCACTCCATACGTGCGTCGTTAATGGCTTCGAAATCCCCAGGCATGAGCTGCCCTGCTTTGCCCAGTTTATGCACGACCGCGTGGTAGAGCTGCCAGCGTATGAGCGTGCCGTCTATGTCAAATACGGCGAATTTTTTCTTTTCTATCACAGTATTTCCTTTCTCGTCATTCTGAGCGATAGCGAAGAATCTTCTGAAAATAAGGAGATCTTTCGACTGCGCCTGCCAAGGTCGGCTCCGCTCAAGATGACCGGCAGAGTGTTCACTTCAGGAGCTCCTGAACTTTGATTAGACACGCTTCGGCGAGGCGACGGGCTTCGTCTTGGTGAATGGGTTTTTCACCCCGAATGACCGAATCAACAGAGGTAATGGCCGTCTCGATATGTTCTGGTGGGTTGATGACCCACGCGTGGTCCGGGCTATCTTGGGCGAGGGACCAGTTGAGGCTATCGGCCGCCTCTTGTAGCCGCGCTTGGCGGTTTGGGTGCCGCTGCGGAAAGCGCTCTTCAATACGCGCGAGCCATGCGTCGGGGCTGGTCACAACCGAAAATATGCGGAGCTTGCCAAACCCGAGCTGTCGGAAGCCGTCTATGGAGCTGCTGAAAATATCGCCGAGATTGTAGGCGTGCGGATAGTCGCTTATCTCGCTGCCGTACATGGTGAGTGTATAGGGGTTTATATTGTGCTGTAAGTTCTCGTGCTGGGCAATTCGCTTCAGCACAGGTGCCAGGCCGGCGTCTGTGTGCTCGAAGTAGTAGTAGCGCTTTGGGTCGTCGTCGGCGCGGGGTGGTCGGGTGGTGAAATTGCGGGTTTTACCGTAGCGCGATGAGTCGAGGGCGACGAGCGCGTCCATAAGTGTCGTTTTGCCCATACAGGTTGCCCCCACAAAACAGACAAAAGAAATATTCTGCAATTTTTCAAGCACAGCCGATACGGGCTTATAGGTTGGCTGTTCGGCAAGGAGACGCCGCAACAGGGCTTCTGTATCTGCAGACAAGCCGGTTGTATCCATACATCCCAGTCTACCCGCACCCCTGTTTTCGCACAACCACAAAATAAATCGTACGGCCGTACGGTTTAAAAATACAGAGTATAGTTTGCGGTGGTCGCGGGCCACGGGGTAGCTTTGTTAGTTGGTTAGAGGAGGTCGAGGTAGCGGTCGGGGTTACGCCAGCAGTCATCGTGGTCACCACTCATGAAAACAATCTGTTCTAACGGCAAGACCGCGGGGTTGTACCACGAACGGTCATCACCCTGAGTAATAACCCCCTTCCCCGCGAAGCGCTGTGGGTAATATGCGCTACGGCGGATACGTTGGTACATTCTTATTGCCGGAAAGGGACGTAGCAATACGTAGACGCCATTCCACCACGTTTTCCAGGCGTAGTATTGGACGTCGCCGTTGCCGAGTACGTGCACAAGGTCGTACCAAACATGGCGAAACGCATTGTCGAACACGTGTCGACCGGTGTTACAGGAGGCATCAATTATTAGGTACGTTTGCGCAGGCTTTGGCATACGCAGCAGCAAATGCGCGCCAGAATGAGCGATAACAAGGTCAGCTCGTCGCGGCTTTGTGACGATGCAGTAACCTCGGTCGGTTAATGCTTGCCGCATGCGCTTGCCGTGGCGTGGACCTTCGGCAAACCCATATACTATACATGCAGTTTTTGGCACCCTACTTCCCTTCGGTGAGGTGTTTGTAGATGAGCTGCTTCACGCTAATATTTTCGTGTTCATTCCGGTGACCGCTGACCGTCCAGGTGAGGTGCGCGTTGGGTGCTTTTTTACTGAGTTCATACGCTGTTTTTGGCGGGCAGACGAAGTCGTAGCGGCCTTGCACGATGTAGAGTGGCATTGTAAGTCTGTGTGCGTTTTTCAGTATAAAACGGTCGGGCAAAAAACAGCGCTTATTCAAGTAGCGCATTTCTATTATCATGCCTTCTGGCTCAAAATCTTCGGGGTTTGTTGGGTAAAAATTGTCGTCAAGACTTATGACGCTGCTTTCGAGTTCGCCGTAGGCATGGGCAGATTTTGCGGCGAGTGCTGCGTCGTGCCCTACGACATTCGCCATGTGGTAGGCGCTTGGGTCACTCCAGAACTTCTTTGGTGTGGCAGCAAGGTAGCGTTCCCATGCATCTGGGAAATTCGTTTGAAACATTCCTTTATCTAACCAGTCGATTTCTGCTTGCGACCCGGTAAATACCCCGCCTACTACGAGCGCGCTTACCTGGCGTGGTTCACATAGTGCGTAGTACAGCGCGAGGCACGAGCCCCAAGAATCCCCGGTCAAGATAAAACTGTTTATTTTAAGCAAGTCGGCAATTTTTGTAATATCTGCGGCGAGTTCCTGCGTGTTGTTGTGGTGCCAGCGGCCGAGCGGCGTGCTTTTGCCGCTGCCGCGTTGATCGTGGAAGATAACGCGCTGAGTTTTTGGGTCAAATGGCAGTTTGTGCTTGTCTTTGCACTGGCCGCCGGGGCCGCCATGTAGGAAAAATATGGGGTGTTTGGCTTTTTTATTACCCCAATCATGGACGTACAGGGTGTGGCCGTGACCAACCTCGAGCATGTGCTCGGCTATGGTGTATGCGTCTGGGTTCATACATAGGAGTGTAACAATTATCCTGTCACCTGTCACATAGGATTATCCTGTGACATGTAACTGTTGGAGCTACATTGTGACAGGAAAAATGGTAATCCATCGTGACAGGTCACGCGTGACACGTATATTACTGAAAAACTAAGGTTTTTCAGCGGGTTTCCAGTCGCCGCCGTTGACGCGGTTTTTGGGTGAGCCGGCGTGCCAGTGGTCTGGGTCGGTCGCCTGGATTTCGTCCCACATGCGTCGGGCTGTTTCGGTGTAGAGCTTCGTGTTGGCTACCAGCAAACGGTTCGCCTGCCACGTTTTGCGTAGTGCATTTCCCTGCATGGCTTGTTCGCACAGTTCCATGTCTACATCTAGGTTATCGGCATCCTTGACAATTTTTGCCTCTATGCATTCGCGCTTTTCGTATTCTTCGAGCAGCGCTAAGAATTCTTCGCCCACGCTTGTTTCGTCCATCATGTCGCGCGCCGCGCCCGCTTCGTCTTTGGTGACGTACTGGCGCGAGAGGTAGTCTACGTCACCCGTGCGACTCTCTGCTATGTCGTGTACCAGTGCCATTTTAACTATTTTGCCGGTATCAATCTGCCCGCCTTCGCGCGCCGCAATTACCAGCGCAATCCAGGCCACCCGAAAATGGTGGTCAGCGAGGTTCGCAAAGTTTTGGCTGTGAAAGCGCCGCCATTGTCGGTCAATGAGCCTTAGCGCCCCCAGCTCATACAAAAAATCCACATCTCTGTTCATGCGCTATGCGGCCAGCTGAGCGGCTTCCAGTTTTGTAATGCGTTGTTCGTGGTCATTGAACTGAGTGCCAGTAGCGTCTGCAATAGTATTTACCACTATCTCAAGTTCGTCCACTTTTTGCTCTATCCGTGTAACGGCGTTTTTTAGCTCACCAAACTCAGACTTTAGCTCACCAAACTCAGACTTCAGTTCTTTCGTCTGGTCTGTAATCTGGTAAGAAACCTCGTTCCGTACAGTGGTTGCGATAAATTGTTTCAGGTCGTCTATTTGGTCATCTGTCATAGTGCATGTAATTGTACGCCCGTCGCTAGTATGAGGCTAGTGTGGAATGCGCTACAGTTCAATACTTACCGGGCAATGGTCGCTGCCCATGACGCCGGGGTGGATCTGCGGGTTTTTTACCTTTCCGGCAATGTCCTTGCTGGCGAGCCAGTAGTCTATGCGCCAGCCGACGTTGCGGGTGCGGGCGTTGGCCCAGTGTGTCCACCAAGTGTATTTTTCGGTCGCCTCTGGGTTGGCGGCGCGAAAGGTGTCTACAAATCCGGCGGAGAGGTAGTCCTCGAATCGTTCGCGCTCTTCGTCAGTAAAGCCGTGTTTGCCTATGTTTGGCTTGGGGTTGGCTAGGTCAATCTCTTCGTGCGCTACGTTCATATCCCCGCAGTACAGTACTGGTTTGGTCTTTTCTAATTCCTGCAGATAGGCGAGGCAGGCTTTGTCCCAGTGGTCGTAGCGGAGTTTGAGCCGGCTGAGGTCACCCTTACTGTTTGGTGTGTAGCAGGTCACCACCCAGTAGTCGGCGAACTCTGCGGCGATGATTCTCCCTTCGGCATTCGGGTCACCGTACGTGTCTCCGGTGACGCCGTATTTTTCTACGATTTCACCCGGGAAGCCATCTATATATCTGAGCGGTTTCACCTTGGATAGAATGGCGGTTCCGCTATAGCCCCTCTTTACGGCACTAAAAAAGTGCTCTTCGTACTGCGGAAAATCGAACTCCACCTGGCCTCTCTCGGCCTTGGTTTCTTGCAGACACAGCACATCTGGGTCGTGCTCTTCGATAAACTTTTGCAACAACCCCTTACCCAGCAACGCCCGTATCCCATTCACATTCCAGCTGTATAGTTTCATCTTGTTAGTATATCTGATTATTTCTCTGTCAGGAATGGCAGCCGAAAGCGCTTCTTTTTATGCTCGATAGTCTGGAATTGGGTGGTTTTAATGAGTCGGGCGCGAAGGAGTTTCATTTCCTGTTTGTGCATGCGACGTTCTTCTTCTAGAGCGGCCTCGGCACGGTATTGGCTGAGCTTTGCCACAACATTGGCCGTGAGCAGCACAATGAAAATGTGTGAGCTAATAATAACGTACATGCCGAACAGGCGGCCGTAGCCAGTCAATGGGTACAGGTCACCGTAGCCCACCGTGAACCAGGTCACTGTACACCACCACAACGCATCGCCAAAGGGTTTATTCTCAAACAGCATAAAAAGCAGTGTGCAGGCAATAAAATTCAAGATATAGAGGGCGAAAATAAGTTTTGTGTGGCTGGCAATTCGCAGCAATCGAATGGTTTTACTGGGTGTTCTATGAATTACCATCTACCTACATAGTATACGACGAGACGCAATAGTTTCTTAGAGGTGCCCCCTTGCTCTTCGCTGCGAGAAAAGCTATGCTTTTCACTATGTATAAACGAATTTTACTCAAACTTTCAGGGGAACAGTTGCAGGGTGATAAAGACGGCGGCTTCGACGCCGAGCGAGCCAAGTGGATTGCAGGGCAAATCAAACCTGCAGTCGAAGCAGGTACGGAAGTGGCTATCATCGTTGGTGGGGGCAATTATGCTCGCGGGGCACAGCTCATGGGCAATGGCATTGTAGACGTCACGGCGCACAATGTGGGTATGCTGGGCACGATTATGAACGCGGTCACGCTCGCCGATGTGTTCAACGCCGTCGGGCTGAAAACACGGGCGCTCAGCAACATTACGGTCGACCAGTTTATCGATGGCTACACCTATCGCCGTGCTGTTAACCACCTGCGCAAAAACCGCGTCGTCATTATTGGTGGCGGCACGGGTAGGCCATTCGTCACTACCGATACTGCGGCAGTGAACCTTGCGCTAGAACTCAAGTGCGATGCCATTATCAAAACCACTAAGGTAGATGGTGTGTACGATAAAGACCCCATGAAATTCGAAGATGCGCGTAAATTTGACACACTCACCTACGACGAGGCGCTTGCCAATGGCGACATTCAGGTTATGGATAAAGCAGCGCTTGGCATGGCGCTCGAAGACAAAAAGACACTCATTGTGTGCGACTTGCTGACCGAAGGTAACATCGCCCGCGCTGCAGCTGGTGAACCTGTGGGTACAACAATTCGAGGCTAGTGGTATAATTTTGTCCGTACGGAGGGGTCGCCTAGTGGTCTATGGCGCCGCCTTGGAAAGGCGGTTTGCGGGCAACTGCATCGAGGGTTCGAATCCCTCTCCCTCCGCCAACTAAAAGAAGCCGCTGAAAGGCGGCTTCTTTTAGTTGATAGTGGTAAAGAGGCATGAGAACCCGTCAAAGTGAGCAAAGCGAACGAAGGGTTCGGTGAAGCGAGGACATGCGCAGGAGCTATGGCTCCGAGCATGCCGGAGCGGAAAAGCGCGAAGCGCGCTATCCCTCTCCCTCCGCCATATTTCATATATTGTGAAAAATACGTTAGAAAATGTCGTGCCTGTGGTTGCGCCTCTGTTGCGTTAGGCGGTACACTAGGGGCACGCATGTCTCTGATAGAACTAAAAGACGTCAGCAAGCTGTACGGCTTCGGCGATGCCACGAGTGTGGCACTCGACGAGGTTAGTTTAAAGATAGAAAAAGGCGAATGCGTGGCGGTTATGGGCCCAAGCGGTAGCGGTAAAAGTACGCTTATGAATATGATTGGCCTTCTGGACCACCCCACACACGGCGACTACCTGTTTGGCGGCAAGCGTGTCAGCCGGCTTTCGACAAACCGTCGGGCGAGAATACGCCGTGATAAAATTGGTTTTATTTTTCAGTCGTTTAACTTGCTCGGTCGGCTGACGGCTATTGAGAACGTAGCCTTACCGCTCCTGTACCGTGGGTTTCCGACCACCAAGCGCAATCAGGCTGCTCGAGCCATGCTGGAGCGTGTTGGCTTAACGGACCGGTGCTACTACTACCCTCGTCAGCTTTCTGGTGGCCAAACTCAGTGCGTAGCAATTGCACGGGCGCTGGTGAACCAACCAGAAATTATCATTGCCGATGAACCAACGGGCAACCTTGACACGGAAAGTTCGCGTCTCGTTATGGAACTTTTGAGCGAAATAAACAAGAGCGGCAACACAATCATTTTTGTTACCCATAACCCAGAGTTGACGCGCTATGCGACACGAGTGGTTTACATGCAAGATGGGCTGATTAAACATGACGAACAAACCAAGCTTGGTGAGGTTGGGCGCTATGTGAGCAAGTTTATGTACACTGTTCCCGTTGCAACAGAAGAAGATGACCTCGCTGGTGTCTCTGCCCTTATGAAAATCCGGCCAAATGAAACCGAGTCTTCACCAAAGAAAACGCAGGGTAAGCCAGCCAAACGACGCGCCAAGCGGAAACCAAAACGAAAGGCCGAAGCATGATTAGCATACGAAAAGGCTATCTAGGTTTGGCGCTACAGAGTCTGCGTGCCTCGCGTACTCGAAGCTTTATGACCATGCTTGGCATAGTCATTGGTGTTATGTCGGTCGTTCTTGTGGTAGGGGTTGGCCAGGGCGTGAAAGAGCAAATCGCTAACCAATCTGCCCGATATGGGAAGGATGTACTTATTGTTCGACCAGACGCTGTGCAAGGTGTATTTGGTGCCACAGCCGGCGCAGGTGCAACACTACTTGAGCCAGCCGATGTCGATACTCTGCGCCGCTCACCAAACGTACAGCAGGTCATACCGCTCAGCAGCATGCGTGGTGCCATAAAGGCCGACCGTACGGTCAGCAATCCACTCATACTAGCTACGACGCCAGAGCTTGGAGATATTTTGCATCAAAAGCTAGAGTTTGGTGGCTTTTTTGCGGCGGCCGACGGAGAAAAGGTCGCCGTTCTTGGAAAGTCGGTTGCGGCGCAACTATTTGATGATGCCGCACCGCTTGGGCAGCGCTTTACCTACCGTGGCCAAGAGTTTATGGTGAGCGGGATATTTCGCTCGTTTACAGCTGCCCCCTTTTCGCTAGAGGCAAACTACAATGACGCCGTCTTTATACCCTATGCTGCAGCTCAGTCATTGCTTGGTTCGGCGCCTCGCATGAATCAACTATTTGTCCAGGCGAAACCTGGTGCTGATGTGAAAGCGCTTGCACCCGAGCTACAAAAGGCTATTTCTGATTCGCACGGCGGCACACAAGACGTTATGGTTCTTGCGCCTGGTTCAAAACAAGGAGTTGCCGAGCCGACACTGAATCTACTCACCCTTATGACTATGTGTATGGCCGTGGTGGCGCTCGTGGTTGGTGGCGTGGGCATAATGAATATGATGCTTGTGAGCGTAACGGAACGGATTCACGAAATCGGTTTGCGCAAAGCTATTGGTGCGACGAACAAACAAATACTTCGCCAGTTTATTACCGAGGCGTTTGCGCTGTGTTTTGTCGGTGCGCTAGCGGGGGTCGTACTGTCAGTAGGAGCAGTGGGCTTGCTCCGGGCATACACCAGCCTCTCTCCGGTACTTGTGTGGCCAGTAGTGGTAGCCGCACCCCTTGTAGCGCTCGGCACTGGTGTCTTTTTTGGAGCTATACCTGCCCTTAAAGCTGCCCGAATGGACCCAATCGAAGCCCTCCGCCACGAATAGGAATAGGCCTTACTTACTGCTTGTCCGCCATAAGACGTACAAAAAAGTCTTGCGCTGGCTCGATCCGCCTAGTGAGCTGTGTGTTCGTGGAGCTGGAAAGTATGTGAGCGCCGCTACTGAATGGCCATTTGGAGACAGTACCTAAATGACACTGGTTATTGAATTGAGGGTCGAAGGCATTTGTCATATTTGCAAAGTCGATGGTGATGCCTTGTTCATGATGAATTGTTGCAAAAGTATGTGCTAAATGCCTGTTACCAATATCAGCAGCGACAAAATATGGTGGCCGGTCGGTTAAAGCACACTGCGCTCTTTCGAAATTATCAGTCGGGCCATATTTGTACGACCAGTGAGAACGACCCAGACGAATCTTCTCTTCCTTGTATTGTTCCGAAATACGACGTTGAATGTCTGTAGGCCATAATCTTCCGTCTTCATCGGAGAGTAATTTCTCGGTTAGGTTGTGGACTGCATCCTCCGGGTTTTTGCATGCTACTATTAATTCACACAGAGCTTTGCTGCATGCGACAACTGCTTTGTTACGGTCTACCATGAACGGATGCCTCACCCCAATTATAGGTAGTAATGAAGGGAGTGAACCAGCGCCCACGAAAACACCTATTCCCTCCTGTGTTGTCCATTCTGTTGCAGAAAGTGCCGGCAATGGTCCATCATTTGAAAACAAAAAACTGGTTTGTGTAGGCATAGTGGGTCTTCTGTAGACCCTATTAGGTGGGAGATATTGACCCAGATTGAGCTGTTTGTGCATTGATTAATTTATACATAAAACGCAAAAAATATCAAATTAGTGACCACAGTGCGGCGAGACCGGCGACGGCCATAAGGAAGGTTGTGAGCCAACCAATGTAAGTTGTACTGCGGTGGTTTGTCCAGTGACCCATCAGCTTCCGGTTACTACTAAGCTTTACAATGAAAAACAGCACAAATGGTGCCACGATGCCGTTCGCCGCCGCCGAGTATATAAGTGCTTTTATGGGGTCTATGCCAACGAAGTTCAGGCCAAGCCCAACCATCATCGATATTATGATAACGCCGTAAAACGCATGGGCCTGTTTTAGCTGACTGTGCAAACTGCCCTTCCACTTCAAGCTCTCTGACACTGCATAGCTAGATGAACCAGCAAGCACTGGTATGGCAAGCATGCCGGTGCCAATAATGCCGACTGCAAAGAGGTAGTAGGTGGCATCGCCCGCAAACGGTCGCAAGGCTTCGGCGGCCTGAGCGGCACTGGTGATATTGGTAATGCCGTGTGGGAAAAGCACCCAACCACAGACGGCAATGATGAAAAACATCACGAGGTTACTCAAAAACATGCCGCTCCACACATCTATACGCATGCGCTTGATTTGGGCGGGCGCGGTCGCACTGCGGCGTTCTCGCAGGGTTGTTTTGCCCTCTAGGATTTCCTCTTCTACTTCCTGACTCGTTTGCCAGAAGAACAAGTACGGCGATATGGTCGTACCAAGAATGGCACAAATGAGAAGAAGGCTATCTCTGTTAAATGTGAGCTCCGGGACGAAAGTAGCGCGGACGGCCTCGCTCCAATCAATCTTTGCGAGTACGGCCGAGACAATGTAGCTCAGCAGAACCAGCGCGAGCCATTTGAGATAGCGCGCGTATTTGGCGTAGGGCATGAGAACCTGTAAGAGCAAACTGAGCACGGCAAATCCAACCACCAGCCAGCCAAACGAAAAACTAGGCCGAAGGAGCTGGACGGCTTTGGCCATCGCCCCGAGGTCGGCGCCAATGTTAAAAGCGTTTGCCGCAAAAAGCAGCAGTGTTACAAACCGCAGCATGCGCCGAGAAAAATGGATACGAATGTTACCGGCAAGCCCCCTGCCCGTCACCATGCCAATTCGAGCGCACATTTCCTGTACCACGCTCATAAGCGGAAATGTCAGGGGTGCGAGCCACAAAAACCCGAAACCGTGCTGTGCGCCTGCCTGACTGTAAGTGGCGATACCCGACGGGTCGTCGTCGCTGGCGCCAGTTGTGAGACCTGGTCCAAGGGCATGCCAGTAGTTGCGGGCTTTTTTGAGGCTCTTGCTGTTCGGAACTGCCTGGACAACCTTTGTACCGGCTTCCAGCGTTTTATCGAGCATGACGGCAGGCATCTCAACTCCTTTTTCAAGGAGTTTATCTGAGTCAAACCGTTTGGGATTATTGGCCATAGCTAGTAAGCGTAAACGCTTTGACCGTATTGTATCAGAATAGCCTAGCGGCTAGTAGCGGGAAAGCTGACGGTTGAAGGCGCGCAGGTGGTTTTCTGAACCTGTACGTAAGCGTTCCAGAGTGGCGACAATGTCGCTGTCTGTGGCGGTTGCGAGCTGGGTGGTTATGTCCGCGATGTCTTTTTCCTCTATAGCCACGCCTACTTTGTAGGCTTCCACTGTACTTTGTTTGCCTTGCGCGATGAGCTGGTCGTATAACGCTTGTAGCTCTGGGTTACTAAATACGCCACGTTCACTGCTTCGTGGGTCGGCGATGTTTCGCGCCTGCAGGAGCGTCAGGACTTGTCCCTGATGGTTTTGTTCGCTTTTAAGGATGTTCCCGAATACGTTTGCTCCGTACTGTTCGTACATGACCGTGTAGACATCGTGCGCAAGCTTCTCCTCCTCTATGAGGTACAAGAGCAGCTCGTCTTGAGACTGTTTATTCGCCGTAACAGCCTCTGGGGTCGTTTCGTCTGGCGGGGCCAAGATGTTGGTTTTCTGAGAACCGCTTGCCGCCGTGGTTAGCTGGGTTGTGGTGTCTGAAGGCCGGGTAAGAACGGCACCCGTTATTACTAGTAGAGCCGCAACACTGAGGAGTATGCTTTTGGTCGAGTGGTTTGGGCGCTTACCTATTTTGCTGCCCGAAAGTGGTTTGCCAAAAAGTGGTGCAAAAAGGCACACATCAAAGATAGCCACTGCGAGTAGTACACTACCAATCACTAGGCTGAAAATCTGCCCACCGCCTTCGAGTGTAAGAATGGCCGTAACAATTAGCGCAAGCCCCAGGCTACCACGCAGTAGCCTGCCCTGCTGACTTGCCATAAACGCTATAAACTTCATAGTTTCTCCTTACTGCCTTTTTAAATTGTACGGCCGTACGATTTAAAAAGGTGCATTGCTATATTCGTTTGTTTGCCGCTAGGGCGCAGTGATGAGTGTGCCACCCATGGCTTTAACATCGTCCAGCCCGCCGAGGTCGGTGACGGCTGTGTAGCCGGCTGCTTTTAGCAGTTCGGTTGCCTGAGCCGAGCGGTTACCGCTTCTGCAATATACGTAAAGCGGCTGAGTTTTGGCTGAATCTGGCAATTTGCCAGCGCGGATATTTTCGACATCGAGGTTTACGGCGCCAGCAAAGTGGCCGCTGGCATATTCTTCGGGAGTGCGAACGTCGAGTAAGGTTGCGCTTTTCTTTGCAGCTTCGTTTGAGACGGTTGCAAAACTAAGTTTGGCAGTCGGCTCCTTATTTACCTGCGGTGAGCTCGCAGGCTTGCTTAGTAGTAAAAAACTCCCAATGACTACGCCGATAATACCCGCGAATAACCCAATTTTTTTCATACCTTCCCTCCCTTACATTTTTTACATGAACCGCTGATTGTGAGACGTCCTGTTGGCATACAGTCGGAAGCAGCCGTTTGCAGCATGGGTCGTATACGCTCTACAATGTCGATATCTCGAAGTCTCCCGCACTGTGTACACTGGAAATGATCGTGCGGGGTCATCTCAGCATCGTAGCGCATGGCGCCAGATGTATCTGACGGCGCAAAGCCGATTTCGCCACGTGAGGCCAGCCGCGTGGTTGCGCGGTGCACCGTTGTAGCGCTGACGTCTGGGTAGTAGTGTCTCATTGCGCGCAGTAGCTCCGCATTTGTAGCGTGCCCAAGGCGTGCTAATTCGGCGAGTATTGCGGTGCAGTATTTGCTCTGTCTCACCTGGGATTGTGTTTTCGCCTCTGTTATGTTCATCTCATTTTACTATACACCGTGCACTTGCTAATGTAAACGATTTACATTAAACTACGAAGTAACAGCCAAAAAAGGAGAAAGCATGAGCAAAGTAATAATTGATGTACGTGAACCGTTTGAATACAAAATGGGGCATGTCGAGGGTGCCATAAATATACCGCCCTCCCGCCTGCTTAGTAACCCGCCAGAGCTGGCTGACTTGCCGCGCGATACCGAGCTTGTGGTGTACTGTTTGAGCGGTAGTCGTAGCAATGCAACCATACCCTACCTGCGGCAAATGGGGTTTACGAATGTGACCAACGGTATAAATAAACACCACGTCGAGCGCAACCACCTGTAGCTTGTTATACCCGAAGGCCACAAGATAATTAGATAGCGTGTGTTGGAAAATCGCTTGTTTCTGCCTGGGGAAGTAGACTCTCTGATACTTTTTGAATAACTAGATGAGTAGGGAGAAATGTGTTGGTGCTCAATTTTTTTTCAAGCACCCATCTACTCGAAGGATTGCGGATACCAGCAACCTGAATAATCCCATTTTCCATTGCGGCAATAATTTCATGGCAAAATACACCGCGCAAATATGCCATGTAGGCTTCTTTGGCCTGATCTGCCACCAAGAACAGTTTGTCGGCCGCTAGTAAGTTTTCGTAGGTATTATGATCTTTACCGTGCATTATCGCACCAACAAGTGCGATTCCACCAACACAAAGCAGATTAATGATGGTGCGAGCGGAGTTAGCAGCTTCAAAATCGAATACTGGGTAGAGGGACACGGAGTTGTGCGCTATCACCAGCGAGGCGCTTGCTGCTTTGGGGCTAACTACATCTTCTTCGTCGCTGTCGCCAAGAATATCGCTGCCTTTCATATGAATGCACGGGATGCCTCTCCCGAGCTGGTAATTAACGTGAGGTTGATGTATATCAACTCCCAACCAACCTTGTGAAAGCTGATTTTGTTTAAAAAATTCGGCTACTGTGTCGATAGCACTGGAGCGACCAATGCCAATATCAACGTACATCCCGGGCGTCTGAATAAGATGCTCTTCGATTTCCTGCGGAGTCTTACCAAAAAAGACTAAAATTTCACTGAGTGATCTATCAACAGCAAAGTCGTCACCCGGCTCCGCGGCCATGGTACGTAAATCCTGCGCATCCCTATACGCGGAGGTCTTGCCGTCAATGACGTCAAACGGACTGAAAGGATGTGCGATTATTTCACGGCTAACTCGAGCGAGATTATCGAGCATGACACCTTTACGTGCTTCGCAGTGATTTCTGCCGGATACAGGCACAACGAGAGACATGAATATATATTAATACTATTTTAGTTATTTTTGCAACTAAATATTACAGCAGGGTTTGCCAGAAGTACCAGAAGTGGTTGAGGATGAGCGCAATGATAACAAGGAACCAAAAGGCCAGTATGTCGGCGTGGTGTTTTTGGACGAACAAGACGGCTTTGTTCCACCGACCGCGCAAGCGAAAATGTTCAGCGCGCAGCCCGTAGAGAAATATGTACCAAAACCCAACAATGGTCGCGACCCACGTCACCATGCAGTATGGGCACAGATGCTGGAGCACCCATATACTTTGGTAAATAAACCAGTGTACAAAAACCAGTCCGGCAAACATGCCAGCTTGTAGCCCAAGCCAAAACCAGCGTTTGAACCGGGCGCCGGCAAGCAGCGCAACGCCCATGGTGAGCATAACGGTGAAGGTAATGATGCCGAGAAATTGGTTTGGTATGCCTAAGAGTGCGTGACCTTGCCATACGTCCATGGCGGGGCCGCAACTGACTATTGGGTTGAGGTCGCAGTTGAGTGGAGCACTAGGGTTTTTTAGGTGATGAAATTCTTCGAGTGCCAGCATAAACGCAGCTAGAAGCCCAAGAGCACCACTGCCGATAAGCAGTGTCGGCACATGGCGTTCAAGCCAGTTGAGGTGCTGTGGGTGCGACTGGCTTTTTACCTGGGATGCGCTACTAACAGAGGCGGTTTTTACCTGGGATGGACTTTGCCCTTTGCCCTTTGCCTTCTTTCCTTTGATGTCATCTTTTGTCTCTCTTATCATGTCTCATACCTCATTCTTTATTCACTGCATTGTCCGGTATTTACAGCGGCTTGCTTGTCCTGTGCGCCGCGTAGCAGCTCGTGTACTTGCTCCATAGTGAGTGCGTAGCCGATGTTATTGTACGTGGTAGAGGTAGCGAACACAACGCCAAGCACGCTGCCGTCGCTGGCGACAACGGGACCGCCGGAGTTACCGCGCACAATAGTGGTTTGCAGGCTGTAGACTTCGCGGGTAGTACGACTCTTGCCGTATATGTCTTTTCCGAGTGCTTCAAACCGGTCAAGCACAACGGCCGGGCTTACCTGATATTCACCGCCGCCGGGATAGCCTAGTGCGAATGCTGCCGAGCCGGTGGCGGGATTCATGCGGTTAATGGTGAGCGCCGGACGATTTAGCCCCGGTACTCGTAAGACAGCAATGTCGTTACTAGGGTCAAATGCGACGACCGTAGTGTTGAAGGCGTCGTTACCTGTTCGCACCTTTGGGCTGCTAACCCCTGCGACAACATGGGCATTGGTGGCAACAAGTTCGCTCGCAAACACAAAACCACTGCCGTCGACAATTCCGCCGCAGCCGAGCCCCTCAATCTTCAGGACAGAAGGCTCAATGCTGCGCAGCATGGCTGTAAATGCATCTGGGTTTGGCAAGGTATGACGGGCGTCGGGAGATGGCTCCCTGCCTGCGAAGACCTCTGGAAATTGGTTGGGGTCTATGAGTGTGTTTAGGCTTTTGAGTACGTAAGATGCGGGAGGCAGTTCCCCGTTTAGCGTTCCAAGAATGTGAGAGCTTTTTAACTGGGTCTGCACACTACTGGGTGGTGCGAGTGCAAAAAGAGCGCTTGCAAGCCAAAGCCCCAGCATGAGTGTAACGACTGACATTGCAGCGCCAATGGCGTTGTCTATGCGCTGCACGGCATGGCTTTGCACGGCCAACTTGAGGCGGACAGCGAGTAGCTCGCCGACAGTCATAAGTGCAAAACATACCGTAAGTAGTATTGCCAACCCAGCGAGTGGTTTCGACGGGCCGCTCACATGTTCCATGGCGAACGCAGACAGCCACGAGCCAGGAAATAGCCCAACTATGAATGCCACTGTCGAAACAAACTGGCGCAAGAAGCCGATTTGGTAGCCTCGTAGCAGTGCGCCAATGGCAAGAAACACTATAAGAAAATCAACAAATGGTATATTCATAACCGCTACGAATTAGTGTAGCGCTTTTTTGCCCGTTTTGGCAGGTTTCATTTGCGTAATTTTGTCTTTCGCGTGCAAACTAAGGGCGAAGACAAAGAGCAGCCCTAGAAACAGAACATAGGCAGCTCTGTCGACCAAGCTTGCGGCGACTACGTCGGATGTAGCAACGCCGTGGATGCTTTGCGAAAACAGCAAAAACGCTTCTCGTATGCCGATACCATCGGGTGTTATGGACACGAACAGGGCAAAGTTGGCGGCACCGGTGTAAGAAAGCGCTTGACCCAGCGAAACATCTGTCCCGCTTGCACGCAGCGACAAGTAGTACCGGAGCGTCAAAAACAGTATTTGGAGTGCCGTGAAGACAATAACGCCGCTCACAAGCGGAGCACTGAGTATGAGATGTTTTGTTTCTGAACTATTTCTTTTGGAGAGCCACCGAATTACTAGCGTGCTTGCGCCGACTGCACCTAACACAGCAAGTACCGTTTGCCACCAAGGGCGTGTGCCGACCGCCAGACAAAACGCACTCAGTACCGCGAACGCTGCGTAGGCAACGAGCGTTACCAGCACGTACCGCTTTAGGGGAAGTCCGTGCCTGGCTTTTAGGTAGGCGGCGCGGACTCCCGGTCCGCTCTGCAATGGCCCCAAAAAGTTTGCAATAGAAGAATAGATGGTGAGCAGCATGTTTTCGGTGGCTGGCAGACGAACTCCTACCATACGGACGAGCACTTGGTATAGTCCAACAAGTGCGGCCATACCGCCGATGTTGGCGAGTAAAATCAGTCCGAGCCAAGCAGGGTTGGTGGCCTTTAGCTGCGTCAGTTGTTCTGGGTGGGTTTTGACGTACCAAGCAAATGCGGCGATTGTTACGACCAGAATTGCACTGACCACTCCGCTGCGAACTAGTTTAGTATGCATGTACTAGTATGGTACCACTGCGACACTGCGTTATACTACCTAGCAATGAAGAAAAACCGCAGGCGGCATTTCCCTAAGAATATTGTGAACCTTCTTGCCTCCTCATGGTTTTGGCGGTCTATGCTTGTGTTGTTCGTGGTTCAGGCGGTGTATATTGCCTGTGTTGGGCGGTTTTCCATGGCGTTCGACGAGCATTTTCACCTCGCGGCCATTCAGGAGTACGCAAAAGTTATTTTCCCATGGCAGGTAACGCAACCGCCCGGCCCGGCAGAACTGAGTGCTTTTACGGCTGATGGGTCTTATCTGTACCACTACCTAATGAGCTGGCCGTATCGCCTTATGGCTCTTGTTACAGACTCGGTGACGGCGCACATCATACTCATACGCCTTTTCGATATTGGATTGGTCACGGTCGGCTTTATGCTGTTTCGGCGGTTATTACTGGAGCTACGCGTTAGCAAGGCTGGGACACATACCATTCTTGGACTTATACTGCTCATGCCGATGACACCGTTTCTGGCCGGGCAGCTTACCTACGACGCGCTCTTTTTCACCATGTGCGCGGTAACCATGTTGCTGATGTTTCGTCTTGCGCGCGGGCTGCAAAGCTCTCATACGATTCCTTTGCCGCTTCTGCTTTGGACGGGCACAGCCGTACTCGTGACGCTGCAGACAAAATACGCGTTTTTCCCGGCCGTGCTAGGCGCTGGGCTGTACTTAATGGGCTTGGTTGTGTGGCTATGGAGGGCAAAAAAACTCAATATGGCTAACATGTGGCGCGCCTGGGTTTTGGCCGTCAAAAGTGGCGCTGGCATGGTTGCGCTTGGGGTATTTCTGCTTGCTTGTGTGCTGTTTTTGCAGCGATATGGTATGAATTATGTGCAGTACGGCAGCTTGGTGCCGGAGTGCGCTGCTGTGCTTGGGCACGAACGGTGCCTTGGTTTTGCGCCGTATGGCCGCGATGCGGAAATTCGGGAAAAGGGTTGGTATACTTCTATATCTTCAGAACAAAAGCGAGAGTATGTGGGGGTGTGGTACGAAAAAATGGTCTACGAGTCGTATTTTTCGGTTGGGCCAAAAGAGGTAGGATATCCTACGGCCGACCCACTTCGTGTACCCTACACAACTGGTCGGGTGCTTGCGGTATTCGCGGTTGCTGTTATTGTGTTTCGACTGCCGTGGATTATTCGTTCGGGTGTTTCGGCACAGTTGAGCCTAGCACTGCTAGGTACCTACGTGGTGTTTTTATTTCTAAAAAATTACGGAGCCTTTTTGTCGACTGCAGTGCCGCTTTCTATACATGGTCGTTACGTGTTACCGTTCTTGCCCTTGGCGGGATACCTGGTGTATGTGGGAATACGGTCGCTGCTTGGCCGAAATGTATTGCGTACCGCAGCGACAGTATTTGCCAGTATGCTGCTGCTAGCGAGTTTCTGGGGCGGTGGTATTGCCGCCTATGTCATTCGTTCGACTGACACGTGGTATTGGCCAAGCGCTCAACCGGTAAGCCGGGTGGTGCGTAGCGCCGTCTGGCCTTTGGTTATACGTTAGTTACGGGGGTAGCGGAGGTGTTTGACGTCTTCGTATGTTTTTTCGCTAGTTCCCTGCAGGCGGACAAGCATGTCGGCAACGAGTCCGAGCGACCAAAAGAAAATGCCAAGGGTCGTTAGATACAGTCCGGCTATGCCAAACGCTTTATACGGCGAAATGGTCCCAGTTTGTACCCAGTGCCAGCCGGCGACGAGGATGCCGAGCATTCCGACCACAAATGGGATGAAGCCGACAGAGAAGAAAAAGCGTAATGGGGCGAAATCGCGGTAAGCGCGCAGTATGTTGAGGCTGCTGATGGCGATGTAGCTGACCAGGCTTTTTACAACTCGCGACTTACGGCCCTTGTAGTAGGTAACGTGTGTGGGTATGGTACGAATGCGCATGCGTTTGGCGGCAATAATTTGGAATGATTCTTGGGTGTAGGTGTGTGTGCTGTTGAGGTTAAGGGCCGTGAGGGCGCGGTAGCTGTAGGCACGGAAGCCGCAGGTGACATCGTTGAACTTTTGGCGAGAAAAGTTGCTCACGACTCTAGCGCCTACTTTGTTGCCATAGTATTTTCCGGCGGGCATGTTTTCTGGGCGGCGCTGTTCGCCAGTCTTGGGGTCGGTAAAGCGGTCTGCGGCGACAAAGTCGGCCTCGTTTTTCACGATTGGTGCGACGAACTGGGGGATGTCTTCGGGTCGAAACTGGAGATCACCATCTATGTTTACAAGTACATCGGCGCCGCGTTCGAGTGCAATATCTATGACTTCCCGGAACCGAAATGCTAGCCCCTTGCCTGCTCCGTCGCTGTAGACTTTGGTCGCGCCGGCTTTTTTGGCCGCTTCGGCTGTGCCGTCGGTGCTGCCGTCGTCTACGATGCAGATATCGAGCTCGCTGATACCATCGTATTTTTTTGGTATACGCTTAATCAGTTCCGCAACGGTTTCGGCTTCGTTTTTACATATGGAAACAATAACTAGTTTCATGGGTACTCCTGTATCTGCCCTATATCATACCACCGCCAGACCGAATATGTACTGATATTTCCGCACCACAACCAGTTAAACTGGACTTACGAAACTCCCACTACACCAGAACCATTACCAGCGTTCATAAAACAGTTTTATCTGGTCAGAGTAGCTACGGCTACTCTTCCTCCAGATAAACTGTCTTCTGAATCACTGGTAGAGGAATCTGGATGCAGTGCGTTTTTGCGTGAGTCCAGTTAAATAAAAATAAGCACCCCCTTGAGGGAGTGCTTATTACCAACATTCGCAATTAGCGGCGGTTGTCTTCGCGTGGACGAGCTTCGTTGACAACGATATTGCGGCCATTCATTTCACTGCCGTCAAGCTTGGCGATAGCGGCCTTAGCAGCAGCATCATCTTCGAATTCTACGAAACCAAAACCCTTAGAGCGGTTGGTGTCGCGGTCTATGATGACCTTGCTGTAAGACACTTCACCGAATTCGCTGAAGAGGTCTTTTAGTTGTTGGTCGTCGACTGCCCATGGAAGTGAGCCGACAAATAGTTTGGTTGCCATTAAATGGAACCCTTTCTTTCGGTTGTCGCTGAAGGTAATCCCGAAAGAACGGTCTTAGCTGCGCCTTGCATCGAACATAACTTGTTAAATCTTTCTAGAACCTGATTCTTGTAAACCTACAAAACCCTTTTTCGCAGCCTTCTAGTAACCCGAAGCATAACACTAATCCTCTCAGAATACAATCAGAATAGTTCCGTTTGGACGGGCTTAAGCGTATGCGTATACTATGGGCATGGACATGAACATGCTTACTCAAGACCTTACGACAAATGTGACCTCTGATCTTACGAGCAAAGTAGTTACATGGTTTTTGGTGCCTTCTCTAGTATTCACGGTTCTGCTCTTGGTGGTTATTATCAGTAGTAGCGTACGCCGCCGTCGGGTTGAAAACGCCATTTTTGAAATCCGTGACCTCCTCGAAGATATACTTGACACTCAATTGGTTCCGGCAAATTCAACTATTAAATCGCAAAAAAATACCGGCGATGATACTGCTGTTCCTCCTGACGCATAGATACATTAGCCAATAGTATCTGCCAATAGCATCAAGGTTGTTGGGTCTTCGTGAGGGATTCGCGTGCCCTAGAAAATACACCAACCAGAAGCGCATTGCCGCATAATAATGCCCGATGCGTATCAGAAGTGCAAGGAAATCCGGTATGAGTGTTGGGAAGCATGTCGAGCGTTCAAGTTTGGCTGGATAGCAGGCGATATAATTCGATTTTGGATACGATCATGTTCCTACTATCGGTATGATTGTCTCTGGTTATTTCGTTAGTTTTGTAACGGAAAATGAAGGCACTTATTTCTCGGCTCGGTCAAGAATAAGTCACATATATAGCTAATGTTGTATTTATTTTTTTTGTAATCTAGCTCTCAGACAAACGTAAGGGTTTTGGTGTATGGTAGGTATGTTCGAATATCGGACGCAGATAAAAAGCTAATCGTAGAAAGGAATGCACCATGAAACGATTACCCCATATCAAAAAACTCAAACGGCTCAATATCCTTCACCGCCCCGTTGCCGTCCAAGACCTTACTGCAGAAATGAGCATCGATGATTATAACGACACATGGCTCTTTGAGGCAGAAAAGCTACAGGCAAAACGTCTTCGCCATTTCCGCCAGCAAATGGCAAGTTAACCCTTTTTCAGGAATTTGTACATCACCGGGTTCATGCAGTGAGCATCGGGTGGTTGCGGCTCGCAGCGTCTGAAGCCTCTGTTGTGCCAGAACTGTTCACTTGTAGGAGCACTTGCAAGCCCTATTGCATCAAGCCCTTGTCCAATCATAGTTTGCACTGCCCTGCTAGCAAGCTGGCAGCCTATACCCTTCTCCCGTGCGCTCGGAGAAACTGCGAGTACATTAATCCACCCTGAATTTACAGGGGGTTCTTGTAGGGGGGGTGCCAGCTGACGCTCACAACACCACGAATTCGTTTTCCTCCTCGCTCTGAAACGACAAAAGTCAAATCGCCTAAAGTACCCAATAAAAAGTTGGGGTCTGCAACAGGGTATATTTCACTTACAAGTTTAGCAATTTGGCTCGCTGCGCTCATTCGATTCTGGAGGTTCGTTGGGTCAAGTAGACAAGGGTCTGGTGGCTCTAGTGAAGGCATATTCTATTTATAACATACTTCTAAGCAATAACAACATTAACTAGTGCAACACGTCTATAACAAGGGGGGTGGCGCGGTTCCACATGGTGTCGACGTAGAGGAGTGGCGTGGCGGTGCGCTCTGGGATGGCGAAGCTGAGTTGGCCGCTGGCCGATTGCCCCGGTCGGAGGTCTTGCGGTAAAAGAGCCTTGGTAATCTTGGTGCTTGGGTACAATGTGGCGTACTGGCCATCGCCGCTGCGTACATAAAACTGACTGACTGGTATGAGCTGTTGGTCGCTTGCGGTTCGGTTTGTGACGGTAACGTCCATAATGAGGAGTGTTTTACCCGGCTCGAGTGGGAATGCCCTGTCCTGCTCTGTTTTTGTGCCAACATTGCTGACCCGGGCAGATACGGCAAAGTTATGAGCAGTTTGCAGAGAGGTGCTGCTGGTAAGGTTCGCAACGGTTGTGGTGACCCGGTTTTCTTTTTCGTAACGCCGGTTGGTAAACTGTACCCAAAACAGCGTGTTCACAACCAGTATAGCCACAACGGCCGCAACAAAAATGCCGAATAACAAGCTGTTTTCATCGCGAAATCGTTCAAAACGTCTATACTCTCTTTTGAGTTCTTTTGCCTCATCTTCGATAGCGCCTTCCAGCTTTTCGATGGGTGTCTCTTGCTTTTTTCTCATCTCAGGGTTTCCTTTCTTGTCTCATGACTCATAGCTCTTATTTATGGTTTCGTCGCATCGTAGTACCCTACCCTATAGGCGGTGAGGGTTGTATTGGTGTTCTGTTTAGTGTTTGTGGCGTGGTTGCGGCTGCCAACGCCCGTCAGGCTTGTCCCTGCCAGGAACGGCGCAATATCTTTTGCTCCGCACAATACGCCGGCGGTGGTGGTACTAGGCAAGAGGTTTTGGCGTGATTGGTGCCAGCCGCTGTTGAAAGTGGTGATGTTGTAGACCGATTTATTTGACGCGCTGGCGGTCGAGGTATTGTAGGCCCAGCAGTTCGAAAGTGTGGTATGGGTGTTGAGGTCGGCTGTGCTGTAGCATGGGGTGAGTCCACCGCAGTACACGGCCGCATTGACGGTTACGCTAGCGGTATTGCTCGTGGTCGAGCCACCTGCATTGGTGCATGTCAGGGTAAATGTATACGTGCCGGCTGTACCGAGCGTTACACTTTGCGAGCCGCCTCCCACGGCTTTGCTTCCTGACCATCCGGTGCCGCCTGCGGTGCAGGAGCTTGGGCTATTGCCTGTCGTCCAGGTGACGGTTGTGCTGCTGCCTGCGGTAATCGTGCTTGGCGAAACTGCTACAGAAACGGTTGGCGTAGCTATGACGGTCAGTGTCGCCGAACCCGAACCAGACCCGGCTGCGTTTGAACAACTCAGACTGTATGTGTATGTACCAGCTGTCGTCTGAGAAACGTTTTGTGAACCACTTGCACTTTTTGCACCAGTCCATGCTCCACTTGCCGTACAACTGGTGGGGGTATTTGTGGCAGACCATGTCAAGGTTGCGGAAGAGCCTGTTCCGACACTTGTTGGGCTTAGGGCTACCGAAACCACCGGCGGGCTTGATGCGCCACCACTCGTCGCCGTGACACTAGTGCTGGCGCTTCCTGTTCCGCCCGCATTTGAGCAAGCGAGCGTGTAGGTATATGTTTGTGCGGTTCCGAGTGCGCCAGTGCTCTGGGTACCGCTGCTGGCTTTCTTGTGGGGCTGTTTGTGGCTGACCAAGTTAGGTTCGAACTGCTACCGACACTAACAGAGATTGGGTTTGCGCTGAGGCTGACGACTGGTGCTGGCGGGTTCGTAACGGTCAAGGGGACATTATTGGCATAGCCGGTGCCGCCGGCATTGCTGCAGCTTAGGTTGTATACGTAGCTCCCAACGCTCATTGCCCCAGTACTTTGTGACCCGCTGCTGGCTTTCGCCCCGTTCCAACTGCCGCTGGCGGTACAGCTTGTGGGGCTGTTCGTGGCTGACCAACTGATGGTTGATGATTGACCATTCAATATACTGCTCGGACTGAGTGTGAGTGACACGTTCGGCGGACTTGGAATGACCTGTACTGTTGCGGAATCTTCTATGGTGCCCGTTTGGTTGGTACATGAGATGGCAAAGACGTATTCCTTTATGGTCGACAAGTTTGTGATGGTTTGGCTACCGCCGCTAACTGCTTTCGTGCCGCTCCAGTCGCCACTGGCCGTACAGCTCGTGGGTGAGTTTTCGGTTGTCCAGCTGAGCGTAATGCTTGCCCCTGGTTGTACAGGGCCGGTTGGGTTGCTACTAAGGAATACTATGGGGCTTCCCGGTGGCACTGACTGAACAGTGAGTTTTGCACTAATTGCCTGACTGCTGCCGCTCGCATTGCTACAGACGAGCGTATAAGTGTATGTCTTCGCTGTGGTTAGCGTGCCAGTACTCATGCTGCCGCTCGCTGCTTTTGTGCCGCTCCAGTCGCCACTAGCCGTGCATGACGATGCGCCGTTTGTTGCCTCCCAGCTGATTGTTGAGCTATCGCCAGCAAAAATCAGGTTCGGTTTCGCGGCTATGCTCACGGCCGGTACGCCCGAAGAGGTCGTAGATGTGCTGCCCGGCTTTGTGGTGTTTGGGGCCGTCACACTAACTGCAACAGTTTTAAAGCCGGTCCCGGTATCTGTTTTGCAGGTAAGTGTGAACAAGTAGTTTTGGACTTGGTTGAGTGCGGCAGTTGTTTCGGTGCCACCACTGAGGTTTTTTGCTCCGCTCCAATCGTCGCTGGCAACACATGATTTTGGATTGTTCGTGACGCTCCATTTGAGGGTACTTGTTCGACCTTGTACTACCGATGCGGGGTCGGCCGTGAGCGTAATTTCTGGCGCATTTTTGCCTGTGGTGCCGCCTATGCCTACTGCAATACCGCCACCAGGTAGCGCCGAGGAGTTCTTTTCGGTACCAGTTGTCTGTGGGGCGTTTATGTCTAGCCCGTGCTTCTTGCTGAATTCAGTGTCGTTACTCTGGACGGTAAAAATTGCAAAACTTACCATGCTCGCAATCATCACAAAAGACGTGATGACTATCATTATTTTTGTGCCGCGTGGCCCGACGTGGGGCAGTTTGTCGCGCCACCTTCCTATAGGCGTTTTCGGTGCGTTAAACTCGACGACAACGGGGTCAAATGCCATTAGGGTTAATCCTGCTTGTGTTTATCTGATTGTACCATGAATGACACGGCGCCGCCTGACCAGCCCGATTCAACATAGAACTTGTACGCGGTGTTTTTTGGAACAAGGTAGCTTAACTCACCCGTGGTTGATTCACCTGGCAGTACTTGCCCACTTCGAAATGGACGCTCGAGCGAATATGGGGCGACGTAACTAGCGTCTCCATTGTTCGTCTTTATGTATGTATCGGTTGTTGGTAGTACATCGAATGGTTTTTCGCCGTTGTTACGAACGGACAGTGTCAGGACGAGGTATTCGTATCCGTTCGGGGCCACAAACGGTTTTTTACCGCTGGTACGGCGGATGTTGGTAACTGTGGTGGTGCTAACACCGCTTGAGATTGGTTTGTCAGTTTCCACACCCGCAAAAGGCACGCGTGTTCGCTCGCCCGCAATGGACACGGCGGCCAGGAGCATAGCGAGCGATATCGTGAAGAGTATTAGACTGCCCGCGAACAGTTTTTTTTCAAAATTCCACCTGGGACGGCGTTTTACATCTGAACGTTTTACCTCATCTTCTGACAGACTTTGCCCCATGTTCTTTGCCTTCTGTCTTTTCTCTTGCCTCATGTCTCTCGCCTCATGTCTCTTTTTACGGTTTATTTGCATCGTAGTACCCAACAAAATACGGAATCATGTTGCGGTCGGCGTTCGATTTTGTGGCTGAGTTGTGGTTTCTGGTTTGTCCGTCAGCACTAACGCTCCCGCCCAGGGAGCCAGTGAGGTCTTTACCGCACACGCCTCCAACCTCAATACTGCTGATGCCACTTTTACCTTTATGGTATGCGGCATCAAAGCCTGTTATGTTCAAGACGCGCCCGGCGTTGTAGCCCCAACAATTCCCGGCACCGCTATGCGACGCAACTTCGCGTGGGCCGTAGCACTGACTTGCACCGTCGCAGTAGACGACTGTCTTAGGTGTTGAGCCGGTTGTTGGCGTGGTGGTGCTGGTTTGGGTAGGTGTGGTCGCAACCGCGGCTGCCGGCTTTACTGCAATGGTTGCAGTAGCGGGTTGGCTTTGGCCAGCTTTGTTGGTGCAAATAAGTGTATATGTTTTGGTACCTTCGGCGGTGAGTCTGCCGGTGCTTTCGCTACCAAAGGGTGTTTTTGTGCCACTCCAATCGCCGCTGGCGGTACAGGCTGTGACATCGCCCGTGACGTCCCACTTAAGGGCGCTAAAGGAGCCAACGGAAGATTCGGCAGGCTCTGCCGTGAGCGTCACGGTTGGCGGTGTGGCGGACGTTTGAGAAAGTGCGAAGTTACCTTTGTTTTTATCTGGGCCGAAAAAGCCGGCGAGAACTATGGCGTTCATGCCGACGAGAGTGATGAGCATGCTGAGGCCGACGAGTTTTTTAAGCCACATACTCAAACCCTTCCTTTTTTGAAGAGGGGCTCGCCCCTCTTGAGGTGGACACATCGCTGCGCTCGTGTCCAGCCTCCACTCCCCCAGCCAACCTTTCGGTTGGCTGCCCGCGCTGCGCACGGGGGAGCGTAGGTGTTTTGGCGTTTCGTTACTCTTGACTCTTGTCTCATTGCTCTTAACTCTCCTTATGACATGCCGAATTCTTCGCTGTGGATACTGGTTGCGGGTACACCGTGAACACGGAGCTGCTTTTTCAGTCCTTGCATCATGGGTGGTGGGCCGCATATGTAAAAATCTTTGCCCTTCAGTTCGCCGCTGTTTTTTTCTATGAAGTCTATGTCAAGGTGCCCTGGTTGCTGGTCGCCTATGTAGGGTATAACACGGACGTTCTCCCGTGCATGCGAATGCTGGGCAAGTTTGTCTCGGTCAATCATTTCGCTGGCAGTCTTGACTGCGTAGTACAAATCTACCCGGTGTCCCTCGGGCGGTAAATCCTTCAGCATAGACAGAAACGGTGTTATCCCTATGCCTCCGGCAATCCAAACCTGGTCTTTCACTTTGTAGTTCACATAGCTAAAGCGCCCGTAGGCTCCCTCGACGGTGGCGGTAGCACCGACCTGGAGGTTTACTAGTGCGTTTGTGTAGTCGCCCAGCCCCTTGATACTCAGTTCTAGGCCAGGGTCTTTCGGGCTAGAGCTAATTGAAAAGGGATGCCATTCGCCTGTTACATGTGGTCCGCCGCCGCTAAACTTTACGAAGACAAACTGGCCCGGCTTATAGTGCATAGTAGCAGCGAGCGGTGTCATGAGCACCTGAACGACATTGCCGGCTACAACCTGCACTGAGCTTACCTTGTATTTGTACTTGCGAATAACAATATTGCCGACTAGTGTTTTATAGACAAAAGCGGCCAACCCAATGGCAACAATGGTAAGCATGTACCATTTCATCGCCACATCATTTGATGTGTCGCTGCTGATGAAAAATATATGGAGCCCGGCAATGAAAAAAGCGACGCCTAGGAACTTATGCGTAAACAACCACAGGCGGTATGGGAGTTTTATAAAAAACGTTACTAGCAAGAGCCCGACCATGCCCCAAAAAGCAATACTCCCGAACATGGTCGCCCATTGCTGGAGCACTACAGCGTGGTATTCATGCTTGGTGTCAAACAGTGCGCTCAGCGGAAATAGCCCATTCGGCACGAGCAACAGCGCTGCCTGTTTGATGTTTGTCGTGACGTAGCGCAGTGCTAAAAAAAGTGGGTGAAACGAAAGCATAATGAGCGCCAGCCCCCCCAGTAGGTGGTGGGCAATGTATACGCGGTTCAGTCCACCAAACCAGTACTCTAAAAAGCGCAAACGGGTCGCGTAGACAAGGTTCAGCGCGTACATAACCGTGCCGACCAACCCGGCTATGCGACCAAGATTGAGCATGGTCGGTATGAAGCCATGAATGGTGCTAAGCGGATGAATTTGCATCCAGAGCACAACAGGCACCAGGCAGAGTATGATAGTCACACCCCAACCAACCAGATGCTCTGGTCGAAAACTGAGGACAACTTTGCGATTCCCATTTGGCTGCATGGACTGCTCTCGTCGTGTTTTATGTATCTAACTTATGTTTTATTGTACTGAATAATCCTCATTTATCCAGCGCAATAAATTTAGCCCCCATTCCTTAAAATAAATCGTACGGCCGTACGATTTATTTTAAGCGGCTGGAGTAGAGTTGGAAATGTTTTTTCTCAGGCTGTTTTCAGCCACGGCGCAGACTATATAGTCATGCACGAATACAAAAAACGACGGGTACTGGTGTGGCTCATGGTTGCGAGTATGCTGCCGTTACCCCTTTTTGTACACATACCAACCTGGAGTATCGCATCGTCAGTGTGGCTCTATATCTCAGCGGTCGCAGGGTATGTTGGACTCGTTATGTTGCTCTGGATGTACATACTCGGCACAAAATCGGTTATGGGACTGTATTTTCGTGACTTGGCGCCGGTGCTGAGCATACACAAGTGGCTGGGAAAATACGGCACATTGCTAATCTTCCTCCATCCGCTTGCAGTCGCATTTTCGTACGGCGGTGAAATCATAGACTACATTATCAAGCCAAATCTAGCCCTGAGTTTTGAGCGCAGTGTCACATGGGGGCGGTTTGCGCTGTATGCGCTCGCGATTGTATGGGCAACATCGGCGTTGGCGCGCGGACGGATTGCCTTTCGGCCGTGGAAGTACGTGCACTATCTGTCATATGTGGCGTTGCCGCTGGCACTCGTGCATGTGCCGAGCATCGGCAGTTCGTACCGCGCGCTTGATGCGCCCCGGGTGTATTTTATAACCGTGCTTTTCCTGCTGGTGCTTTTTAGTGTGCTACGACTGCGCCATCTTTTTATGCTTGGACGGGCCAAATACACTGTGACAAAGCATGTCGAAATATCACCAAATGTTTGGCTGATTGCCCTCAGGCCAACTGGTCGAATGCTCACGCCGCGTCGCGGTCAGTACGTCTACTTACAGTGGTCGCTACTGGGTGAGGAACACCCGTTTAGTATTTTGCAAACAAACAGCGAAACCGGTGAGCTAACTATTGCCTACAAAACGCTTGGCGCATGGACCAAAAAACTAACTCAGCTTGCGGACGGTGATGAGCTATTTCTGGATGGTCCATACGGTGAGTTTATGAGCGATATTTCACCAGAGATGGCCAAGCCGACGGTGTTTATTGCGGCCGGGATTGGCATAACGCCATTCGTAGAACATCTGCTCACTGCTCCCAAGCAAAACCTGTGGTTGTTCTACGCCAACCAGCGCCCAGAAACCGCAACGTTTTCCCGTCAGCTGCAAAGCCGGCTCGGAAACCGCTATGTTGCTATACTGAGCCGTGTTGATACGCCAGCTGCACAGAACGATGAACGGGGGCACATTAGCTCACACATAGTGCAGAAATACTTGCCTGACATTGGAGTGCACCAGTACTACATTTGTGGGAGCGAAGGCTTTATGGTATCCGCCGAAAATGCACTGCGTACACTAGGTGTTTCTCCTGCTCACATTCACTCAGAAGCTTTCGGCTGGTAAGCCGAGCTACCGTTCATTTTAGCCCAATTGGTTGTGGCGGAGGAGGATGGTTTTGAGGGGGTACGCGCTGTTCAGGCGCTCTTCGAGCTCAGGCGCTATGAGCAAGACCGTGGCGCACACGTCGGCCACAAGGGCGCTATCGGCGCGAATATACGAGCTTACGATATCTGAGTCACTTGGCTTGCCTGTGCGTGGGTCTATGATGTGGTGCTGGTGTTGGCCGCCGCTTTGCCAGCTGCGTTTTATGCCAGAACTGACCGCAAGGGCGCCCTGCTGTATGCGAGTGGAACCGATTTGTTTTGAGGCATCCACGGGGTGCTCGAGCGCAAACTCGATGGGTTCGGATGAACGAACCAAAATGTCGCCGCCACCATTTATGATGAAATACGGCGTGCCTTCACTGGCCATGAGCTCACCCAGTTGATCTATGAGCCAGCCTTTGCCGAAACCACCAAAGTCAAGGCTTATTTCACCTGGGATGCGGATTTCTTCAGGGGTGAGTGTCACCTCATCCCAAAACGATGCTGATATGCTGCCCTGCCCGGTTCTGCCGTAGCCGCGCCGCACAAGCTCGCCGCCAACCGATATATTGAAGACACCACCGGTGGTTTTTTGAAAGCCGCGGGCAAATTCCAGCATGGCGAGCATTTCTTTGGATGGGCGCGCAAGGCGCTTGTGCAGGTTGAGTTGACCTAGCAGTGATGTGTCGGAAAACCGTGTGTAGGTTTGCTCAAAAGTCTTTATAAATGAAGTAATGTCGCTCGTGAGTTCTGCGCTCAGTTCTGCGCCGATAGGTTCAATCCACCAGTGGGTGCCCAAGGCGTCGAGCTCCAAGATGGCTGTGTGTGATTGGTGGGGTGGTATGTTTTGGGATGTTTCCAAAATTTCTCCGAGTAGTATTATTATCCAAAATAAATTGTACGGCCGTACGATTTAAAATGAGAACGTTTATTCTTCTGCACGTGTTCTGGCCAAAGAGGACAAACTCTGCGTGCAGGATTGCAGATTTTTGATGCTACAATGCACCGTTCCAGCTTCCAGTTTGTATTTTTCAAGATTCAACATTCAAGATTCCATATTAAATTCCTTAATAGCTCCTCCTTTTTATGCTTTGGCCTGGTTGGCAATGGTGGCGAGAGCATCTTCAAACCCGTGGGTTGTGAGGGAGGCACCGCCCACGCGGCTGAGTGACGTGAGGTTGCTGATAGATTTGCCTACTACTGCCGAGTTAATGCTGCTATCGAATGAGTCAATGTACATGCCAGACTCGCGGTCTCCGTAGTTGTGTGACGTTTTAAGTGCCGATATAACGCCGTTCTTCATGGTTATTGTTAAGTCGATTGTGTTGCTGCCGTGAGGTACTTGGTAGCCCGCACTGGCTGAGTATGTGCCGTCTTTATAACCGCTAGTAGTAGTGTTTGATGTATTTGTGGTAGCCGTGTTTGTGCTTGCGGCTGCAACCGTATTGCTTACTTGTGCGGCTGTTTCTTTTGTGGCTGCTTGGGCTACTGTGTTCGTTTGGCTGGCGCTTTGTATATTTGAGCCGCTTTGTGTAAGCACAAACGCGGCAGCGCCAATGATGCTCGCAATAGCTAGTGCGCCGACGACCATGGGGGTTGATGCGTTGGTTGATTTCATAGCACAAGCATAGCAAGCCTGACCTGAAGCTTTGCTGAGAAGGCAGCTTGCAGACGGCGGGGGTTCGTGTAGTATGAATGTATGAAGTTTGTGAGTTTGGGAAACCCGCAGGATGTTGTTTCCTTTCAAGAAGCGCTGTCGCGCGGCATTCCGGCCGATGGCAGTTTGTACTTCCCTGTTGAAATTCCGGAACTGACAGCAGAACAAATAGCGTCGCTGCCGGGGCTTGATACCAAGGCGATTGACCGGCTGATGCTCTCGGCGTGGCTGGGAGATGAAATACCGTCAGAAGACATTGCAGCCATAGTGGAGCGGGCGGCGACATTTGAAACGCCAACCGTGCCGGTGGCAGACAAACACGTGCTCGAGATTTTTCATGGCCCGACAATGGCATTCAAAGATGTTGCGGCGCGGTACTTGGCTGCGCTCATGGGCTATTTCAATGCTAAGACTGGCAAAACCTCAACAGTGCTCGTCGCTACCAGTGGTGACACGGGCGGTGCGATTGCCCATGGTTTTGGTGATGTAGCTGGCACAAATGTTGTTGTACTTTACCCGAAAGGTCGCGTCAGTCAGTTGCAGCAGGAGCAGCTGCGGCGTGTCGCTGGCAATGTTCACACGCTTGAAGTTGACGGCGATTTCGATGCGTGCCAAGCGCTGGTGAAGCAAGCTTTGGCCGATACGGCGCTGGTCAGTCAGGTTGGCTTAACCTCGGCAAATTCCATTACCGTTGGGCGCTTGCTGCCTCAAACTCTCTACTATGCGCGTGCCTTCGCACAGCTTGGTGGTAGAACAGATTTGCGGTTCGTAGTACCGAGCGGTAACCTTGGTAACATAACGGGCGGCGTGCTGGCGCAGCAAATGGGCGTGCCAATTGCCTCGTTCTTTGCCGCAAATAACGCAAATAATGCTATAGACCAGTACGCTCGCACCGGCAACTTCACCCCATTTGCAGCCGTTGCCACCATGTCAAACGCCATGGACATAGGTGCACCAAACAACCTGCCTCGCTTGCAACGAATATTTGGTGGTGATGTGGGCGCCTTCCGGGCAGACATTCAAACGGCTCAGGTTTTAGACGAGCAAACAGTTGCTACCATACAGAAAGTGTACGAAGAAACGGGCTACCTGCTTGACCCGCACACGGCCGTGGCGTGGTATGCAAGCGAGCAAAACCCCGGTAAGAATACGCATGATGTCATTGTTTCTACTGCGGCACCCGAAAAATTTGCCGAGGAAATTACACGTGCCACTGGCATTGCAGTCGATAATTCTGCTGAACTTGCCAAACTCCGCGTTACCCCTGAACGCTACAGCGAAATCAGCAACTCCGTCGAAGAGCTAAAGAAGTTTATTCTTGACTCATGCCTCATGTCTCATGACTCATAAATAACCATGGAACACCCCATAAACCCCCGCAAACCCATCCGCATCGCAGTTATGGGTTTGAGTGGTGTTGGCAAGACGACGCTGGCGCGCTGTCTACCCTCGTCGCGGTGGTTTCACTACAGCGTGGACTACCGCATATGGACGCATTACTTGGGAGACGAGCTGAATGACTACCTCAAAAAACTTGCCATGTCTCACCCGCTGCTGCGCGACATGCTGCAGCGCGATGCGATTACGGTTGAGCACCGCGTGCATTTTGACAACCTGCTTGCAACTTCGCTGTACATGGGCATGCTCGGCAACCCGAAAAAACACGGTTCTACCCTGCCCGACTTTAGCGAGCGTATGGCTAGTCACGCCCAAGCGGAAATTGCTGCAATGCTAGACATACCAAAGTTCATTGCCCGTGCCGAAGACCTGTACGGTTACCCACATTTTTTGTCTGATATGACAGGCAGTCTTTGTGAGGTAGTCGAGCCGGACAACCCGGATGACCCTGTTCTTGACGTGCTACATAAAACTGTTCAGCTTATTTATATTCGTGCGACAAAAGACCACGAAAAAACCCTCATGGAGCGGAACATAGCTGATCCAAAACCGTTATATTATCGGCCAGACTTTATTGCAGCGGAGCTTCCCAGTTTACTCGCAAAATATAATGCTACGGAAGTGACCGATATTGACCCAAGCAAAGTCGGCGCCTACCTATACCCCCGCTTGCTTGCTCACCGCGTCGAGCGCTACGAAGCCATCGCACAGCGTCAAGCCCTAGTCCTTACTATGGAAGAGGCCGCCGCCATCCGCAGCGAATCCGACCTGTTGCGGGTGCTCTCTGAGCAGAATTGATATACTGCTTCTATGGATAGTACTAGCAATCATAGCAGTAATACCCAGCTTTCGCTCAGAGCGAAACAATGGGTTCGTGAAAATCGCAAAAAATTGATCGCTGAATTTTGTAATCCGGAAATGTATCCACCTTCAGACAATCCCATTACTATCTTTATGGCAGGTACTCCAGGCGCCGGAAAGACGGAATTTTCCATAACCCTTATTGAGACATTTGGTGGTAGCTTTATCAGGATCGACGCGGACGAAATTCGTGAACGTATGCGGCCACTTGGCTACAATGGATTAAATGCCGACATCTTTCAGGATGCCGCCAACAAAGGAGTTAATCTACTTTTTGACCATGCAAATCGCAAAGGTGGCCAAAATGTCGTCCTTGATGGTACGTTCGCATATGGCAATTGGAAGGAAAATGTTGAACGGTCACTCGACCATGGACGTACGGTCGAGATCTATTACTTGCACCAAGACCCATTAGTTGCCTGGGATTTTGTGCAGAAAAGACAGGCTGAACGCGGTAGAGCTGTACCGGTTGATGTGTTTGTGCGGTCATATCGTCAGTCAATCGAAAATGTTCAAAAAGCAATCGAACTTTTCGGCAAGAATGTCACAGTATATTTTGCAAAAAATAACTACATGAAAACGGTCGAATCAATAGCGGTTGATGTGCATAACATTGAAAAGCTGCTTGGTAAACGGTATACTGAAGATGAATTAAAGGAACTCCTCCATGCGTGAAGCCATCGTAAATTACCGAGCAAAAAAAATTGTCGACAAGTATAAGACGTATTCCGACTTCTCTTCGCGCGCGACTCCATCTGAAAAAAAGACTGTGTTAGAAAGTACTCTATTTGCTGCGAATAAGCTGCAACGTCGCACCGTTTCTCGCCAGAAATAGTGCAAGTTCGTGACACGCAAATCAGGTTTTTGTTGGGGTTTGCAGGGTGATTTTGTAGATGGAATATAGAAGAAGGGCGCTGCCTATAAGGCTAAAGGCTGCGCCGATGTTGTGGACGGCACTCAGTGAGGTGGCGCCAAACGTGGCAAGGAGCGGGCCAAGCAGTGAAGTCCCGCAAGCCGCACACCCACTGCTAAGTATGCCGAGCGTGGCGGCAATACCGCTGGTGCCAGTAGCTCGCGCCGAAGCGGCTTTACGCCGGAGTGCGTACACTAGGACGGCTATGTTTATGCCGAACAAAAAAGCTAATGAGATCACACTGACAGAGAGAAAACTATCAAATGAAGTGAAAAGTGCCTCGTAGCCATAACTAAAAAAACGCAGTTTTTGCCATGGTGACATATCTGGATTGGTCAGTATATAACCGACGAGCTGGTAGTTCAGCGACCAAATAATGACCGTGAGCATACAAAGCGCTGCAGTAATGGCCAGAAGAGTGTATAGCGGCTTTGTAGCGATTATGCGAAACGTGTTGCTCGCCGCCAGCTTTAGTTTTACAGATAACGGCAGCTTCATGAAGCTTACTGAACCTCTAGCAGTGCTTTATAAACATTGTAGGGTTGCGGACCCACCACTTTTTGCCCGCCTATTATGAGTGTGGGTGTGCCCTGCACCGAGTCGCCCGCGGCTTTGTCGACGGCGGTGTTGTAGGCGGTGGCATGGGTACGTCCACCTGCGCAGGTGGTAAATTGCTCCGCGTCCAAGCCGGCCTCGCCAGCCAATTGGCCCAGTTTTTCAGGGCTGAACAGTGTGCGCACGGTGGCATCGGTGTCACCACGACTTAGAAAGTTCGTCCACATGTAGTTGAACATTTTATCGTGGTAGGCACTAAACTTCCCCTGCTCTGCGGCGCAGTACGAGGCGTAGAGCGCAAGGCCGGAATCTTCACCAAACAGGGGGTATGGCCGGTAAATTATCTTCGCCTTGCCGGTGTCGACCCATTCGCGCCGGATGTCTTTGCCAGCCTTTTGGTGTAGTTCGTTGCATTTCGGACATTTGTAGTCCCCGTATTCAATGATGGTAATGGGCGCGGTGGCCTTGCCAATCAGAAGTTCAGTTGTCGAGCCAGCCGCCTCGCTGGGAGCAGAGGTGCCGACCGTGTTTGATGGCGTGGTGGACGCTTTGCGAGCGGGCTGGGTAGTCCGAAACACTGAGGCATAGAGGGCGCCACCAACCAGAACGCATGCAATAACGATTAATGCCGCGTGTTTCTTCATATACATAGTATAGCAAAATGAGCCCCCCGCGGGACTCATTTTGCGACGGGAGTCGGCTGATTAATTGTCTGAGCCGTGCCCTCCAGAAGTGCTGTTGTCATCTGAGCCTGAACCCGAGTTTGAGCCTGAACCACTGCCAGAGTTATCACTGTTTTGGTCGTCATCTGAGCCATTGTCATCTGAGTTAGACCCAGAGCCAGAACCAGAGCCAGATGTGCCTGACGAATCATCATTTGCATCATCGGAGCTATCCTCGGCGCTGGTGCCAGCTTGACTGCCACTCCTCACGCGGAGGACTGCACCGCTGGTAGCATTTACATCGACGCGACCACCGTCGCTAAACCGCACACTGTATACAACAACGCCGTTTTCTGTTTCTAGTTCAATCTTCGTAATACTACCGCTGCGCTGTGCAAGGGCAATGTCTCTGGCTTGCTGCACGGTAATACCCGCTACAAAGCCAGCTGGGACACTCTCGTCTTGTTCGGTTTCGTCCTGTGAGCGCATAACGGCAACGCCGGTTTTTGCATCGTAGTAGCGGAAACTTCCATCGCTAAATCGCACCTTGTACAGTAACGTACCTTCTTCTTGTTCGAGCTCAACGCCGGTTATCGTGCCGTCTGGAACGTCTTTGAGCGCAGCTGCACGGATGTCTTCTATGGGAAGGACATCTGCTAGGTTTGTTGGTAGTGCGGTCTTTTGCTCGCTGTTCAGCCTGGTTTTATTTGCCGCGACAAATGCCGACATACCGCCAACTACAATCAGTACTGCCAAGGCGGCAAGGCCTGTTGCGGTTGAAAGTTGTTTGAATACGCTGCGGAAAAGTGAGTGCGCAGATACTTTGGTTTTCTTCTGTGCCATGGAGCCTCCTTGTGATTGAGTGAATAACTGTTCCTTCAAATTTTGCTTAAATGTTTTATCTATGGCGAGCTGTTGGTTCCCCACCCGCCGACGAAGGTCTTTGGGTAATTTGCTCATACTGTCTCCTTTCTTTCCAAGTATGGATTATCGACTATGGCGCGCAGGCTTCGTATGGCGCGGGCGTACGTGGTTTTAATGTAGTTGGCGTCCTTACCGAGTGCGTCGGCGGCATCTTTAACGCTAAGATGTTGAAAAGCGCGTAGCATGACGACGGCACGTTGTTTTTCTGGTAGTCGTTTTACATAGGGCATGAGCCGCGAAACAGGCTCCTCGCTTGCTTCAAAATCGGTTATTTCGCTAGTGGCGTATTCCTCGAAGCTCTCTATTGACTCAATATCGGTCAGTTGGGCCTCGTATTTTTCGCGTAAGAAGTTGGTCCAGATGTGACGCATTATGCCGTAAAGATACTTTTTGTGGTCCTGTACCTCAGTGTTTTGGACATTTTTTAAAAATGCGGTGAAGGTATCGGCCGTTAGGTCTTCAGCGACATGACGATTCAAACACTTTATGTAAAAAAACTTGTATACCGTGTCAACGTATTCGTCATAAAAAGCTTCTAGATTCATATACCCTCTACTATACATGTCGGAGGAGGTGTACACGTGTGTGTTTACTGCGAGAGAATGAGGGCGGCGTAGGCGGGGAGATTAAGGGTAATGAGACGGTTTTCGTCGGTAGCAATTTCGTCTAGTGCAACTTCGTGAAAATCCGGGCTGTAGCCTTTCCAGGTGCTATTGAAGCGGACGCGCCATTTCCCGGGAAGTGGCACCTGTAGCTGATACGTTTCGTGCGCATCACCGCCAAAGTTGGCAATGACCAGGACATCGTCGCCCGGGCCGCCTTTGTCCCAACGGTGATAGCCAATGACACCGTTATTGTCGTCTTGGTGAAATACGGCTGTGCTTTGGCCAAGCAGCCCAGCAGTTGTTCCGCCTTGGTTTAGACGGAGGTTTACGAGGTGCTGATGCGCGAGCACTATGCCGCTGTAGGTTTCGGCTTTATCCCACTCAAGTTCTTGCCAGTCATTGAAACTGCCTTCTTGCATGAACTCTTGGCCCTGAAGGAACATCGGTATGCCCGGTGCAGTGAGCATGACGGTGTTTGCAAGGACGGTTTTTTCGCGGGCATGTTTGTCGGCGGCATCACCGCTACTGGCGGCTTCGTTGAGCCGAACTGAACCGTTGGCGGCGGTATCATGCGAGTCGCTGAAGACGACTTTTTCGAAGGCATTGCCGTTGTAGCGGCGCTCTAGTTCGTAGCGTACGCCCGCGAGTGTCCGGCCGCCACGGAGACCTAGGCCATCGCGTAAGGCATGCGGAAAGCCAAGTTCCCACTGGGCATCGAAGGCGCAGCCGTTTTCGCTACGTGGCTTAGTAAGGTACGCGCTATTCGCGCAGTCTTCGGCCACAACAATAGCATTTGGATTGAGTTTGTGAGCAAGCTCGGCGATGTCCTGCAGTAAGTACCAGGCATGGGAAATATCGTGCGCTGGGTCGTTGTCGTGACCTTCGGTGTTGCGCATGTAAATGGTAGAGTCGACTCGGAGTCCGTCTAGGTGGTATTCCTCTAGCCACATGGTGACGTTGTCGAGTATGAACTGACGTACCTCTGGCCGGCCATAGTCTGGACGTCCTCCCCACGGCGTGTCACCGCGTGTGTCGTTATAAAAATATATACCGCCGCGACCATTTTCACTCCATCCGTCAAACTGCCAGAGGTCGGTTTCACCTGAGAAGTGGTTGTACACAACGTCGAGAATAACAGCAATTCCCTGTTTGTGGCATTCGCGCACAAACGTGAGCAGGCCGTGGCGCCCGCCGTAGGCGTTCTCTACCGAATATATGTGGTTCGGGGCGTAGCCCCAGCCGTAGCTGTGCGCCATGCTGGTAACGGGCATAAGTTCTATAACGTTGACGCCGAGGGCTTTCAGGTAATCGAGCTTCTCGAGCGTATCGCTAAAGGTGCCTATGGTGGCGGCATCTGGTCGGTTGAATGTACCAACATGGAGTTCATACATAACCTGCTGCTGCGGAAGTACAGGGGTGAAGGCATCTCCTTGCCAGTCAAAGTCTGGATCAATTATGACCGATGCCCCGCTGTCAGATGTGGTGAGTTGCCGAGCACGCGGGTCGTTGCGCGTGAGCACGGTGCCGTCTGCCGTGGTTATGAGAAACACGTAGTTCTGCCCTGGTTCCACCCCTTTTATGCTCACCGACCAGTAGCCGTCGTTTTCGCTTTTAAGGGCTATTTCTTTCTCGCCGGTGACGGTACCTGCCAGATTCACGGCCGAAGCAAACGGCGCCCACACGCGGAACTCAGTGTCATCCCCGTGCCGGGTCACCCCCAAATTTTTCTTCAGTTGATGCTGCACTTTTATAGTATGTAGCCGTAAGTATTATTAAGCAATACGGAACGTTGATATTTGGTATCTTATAGGCTATTGTTTTATCATATGTTTCGAAAAAAACTCACTAACTCAACCCCAAAGTACGCTATTGATTCTATTGTAGTAAAGTATGTTTCGCCACTGTTGAAGCAAGCCGATTACAAGAAAAGTGGACGCACTTGGATAAAACAAGCACAAGGTTTTACAAAGGTTATATCTGTCCAGGCTAGTCGATGGAATGGTGGTAGTAGTAGCGCGGCATTTACGATTAATTATGGCATCTTCGTTCCAGCAATTTATAATAAAATGAAACTGATTTCCGAGGAAGCTCCAAAGGAGCCAAAAATTGATGATTGCAGCTTCACTACAAGTCTAGTGAATCACTACACAGATTGGCGCAACCTTAAAGTGTTTTTTTCTCGGGAAATATGGTGGGAAATATGTGACAAAACAAATACCGAAAAGCTTGGAAATCAGATTGTGAATGCGTTGAACAAACAGTGCCTTGCGCTATTCAGCAACTTGCATACAGTCGATGATATTTTACAGAGTCGTAATCCTTTGTTTTTAGAGCTTGCTCATATTGAGAGGGCAATATTATTGGCTGAAAAGCTTGAACATAGTGCTAGGGATGAATTTCTTTTAGCACTACAAGTAAAATCAAGGACCAGAAACTACTATGAAAATGTACAACGTATCGCAAAGACGTATGGATATGACGTCTAGCAGGTAGATTTGTTAGTGGCCGAAGAAGCCGCGGCCAGTTTTGTCGGGGAGCATCATGACGGCGACGTTCTTTTTGGCCAGGGTTTCCACAACTTCTGGGTCTTTGACTGAACCGCTGCTGGTAAGTATGGCCGTGATACCGGCGTCTGCCAACACAAGCGGGCCGTCGGGGAATGGGAAAAAGCTATCGCTGTAGGCAGCTGCGCCGGTGACATCGTGGTCGCGTGAAGTGGCACGGGTGACGGCAAGTTTGGCTGCTCCGACCCTGTCTTGCTGGCCGACGCCGTTGCCGAGCATGCGGCCATCTTTCACTATGCAGATGGTGTTGCTATTGCTGGTGCTGCCAACTGCCCAGGCGAGCAGCATGTCTTTTTTGGCCTGTTCGCTTAGGTCGCCGTGTTGTTCCATATAGTCAGCGCTATAGTCGACTACAAAGGTGTAGTTGGGCTGCACGAGCATGCCGCCGCGAACATTTCGGAGTATTGGCGCTGTTTCTAAAGTGTCTTTGCTAAGGTTTGCCAACGTCGGGTTGGTGACGATGCGGAGTTTGGCGCGAGAAAGGATTCCCATGGCTTCAGGTGTAACTTCACTGCCAACGACACCGTCGAGCAAGCGGCTTTGGCCTTCTGGCATATGGTACTGCATGAGAGCGGTGGCTACGTCGGCATCTATAGGGCCGTTCACCATCACAACACCGCCAAATATAGCAATCTCATCGCCTTCCAGCATCTTCTGCACGGCTTCCACAGCGGTCTCGGCCACGCCAGCGCCACAGGCATTGCCGTGCTTAACGCCCACCGCAACGCTCGGGACTTTACCAAAATTCACATCGAACCCGGCGGTAATGTGCGTCACCGTTTGGAGTAAACGGTGCATGTCAGTTTCGTTTATGTAGCTGAGTTCCCAGCCTTTTTGGTGGGTAAACTGGTCAAGCCCGAGCGGGTCGGCAGCGACGCGGTTGTCGGCATACAGCCCCGCTGGTGTTTGCCACGGGTTCTCACCATATTTCGTGGGAGCGACTCGCTGGCCTATCCAGCCAGCCACGTCTTCGCCGCCGTGGTACTTGGCGCTGATGAGGATGTAGCGGGCGCACTCGTACTCGGCGACGGCGCATAGTTTGTCTCGGAACGCTTTTTCGTCAGGTTTTCCATTCTCGAGCCACTGGAGGACTTCACTTCGTTGGCCGGCACGCGAGAGCACAATCCGCCGGGCTTTGGCACCGGCGCGGAGCATGGTTGGGCCGCCAATGTCGGTTTTTTCTATGACGCTTGCCAGCGTAGCATTGCCGCTCGCGATCTCTTCCTCTAGCGGATACATGTCCACGGCCACGAGGTCTATGAACGGGATACCGCGGTCCTTCAGTTCTTGCAAATCCTCAGCCTTTGTGGCATCTGCCAAAAGTCCACTATGAATCTCACGCGAA
>JBGAWL010000040.1:0-6692 GCA_044227625.1 Saccharimonadales bacterium (SeqCode)
GAGGAAAAATGCGCAGGAGCCGAAGAAGCCAGCGGTGCGGCCAGCTTCGCTGGGTGGCAGGCTGGCTGGTGCGAAACTCGTGCCAAACAGAAATGTAAGATATCTTATAGTGCTATGCAAAAAGCGCTATATACTGGTAAAAGCTCAAAGGAGTATTACATATGGTACAGAAACCAGGCAAAGGGTGGCATGGTGATTCAGCGGGGCATGCTCGCGCTGGTCGAAAAGGCGGAAAAATCAGTTCTGGTAACTTCAAGAATAACCCTGAACGCGCTTCGGCTGCTGGCAAAATTGGCGGTGCAGTCAGCCCCGGTAATTTTAAAAACAACCCTGAACGAGCACGTGAGGCTGGTCGTAAGGGCGGACAATCTTAGCTTACTGTTCGCCGTGGTGTAGTTGTATTATTTATCACACCAAATATGTGAATTGTATTACTGCCGTCAGTCGATTCTCAGGGTAGTATGTGAGTATCATACGGGAGGAATGCGTATGAACACCATTTTTACACAAACATTTAACTTGCAACCTCGCAGCGAAGCCGAGCTTCAGGCGGTCATACGACGCTTTGAAGCGAAGTGGCAACGCCGCAGGCGGGCACATCGTATTGCGGGGTTTGCGCTCTAGGCGCACACAGTATGCATATGATACATACCAGCAAGAAAATGTGAAGAGCCTCGACAACCCGGGGCTCTTAGTATATGCGAATACATCTAACCTAATTTTGTAGGGCCTTATGGGCGGAGCCGACTGCCTCGCTAATATTCGCGAAATTATCGCGCTTTAGTAACTCTACAAGCTCACAGTTGATTTGACCGATTAGTTGCGGTCCCTCATAAATCATGCCAGTAATCAGCTCTACTAGGTTTGCGCCGAGGCAAATTTTGCGGTAGGCGTCTTGAGCGCTAAACACACCGCCGACTCCTACGATAGTTAGTCGACCGGCATAATTTGCGTAGGTAAGGCGTATTAGTTCGTCGCTAGGCGCTTGTGTGGGGAGGCCACTCAGGTTCCCTTTTACTTCATTTGGCAAATCTTGGGGTGGTATTTCACCTCGATTCTTCTGCAGGTTACCAATGGTGACGCCCTGTACCCGGTGTGTGACAATTACCTGAAGCAGCGCATCGAACTCAGGCCAGGCCAGGTCAATTGGCATCTTTACCCAAACTGGCTTGACGATGTTTAGAGCGTCTACGGCTACGAGCAGCTGCTCTAGTCGCAACGGGTCAGTAAAGGGTTCTCCACCGTATGCGTTCGGGCACGATATATTTATTTCTATGGCGCTAACCTGCGGTTGATTTTGCAGCAGGCTCAGGCTACCAATATAGTCCGCTATGGCACTCGGGTCATCACACGCTTCGGGGCTATTTGTTTTTGCAACCGACACTACCAGTGGAAACTTTTCAAATTGAGATGTTCCATACGTGCGCAGCCTATCCATTACGGCTTGGGTACCCTCGTTTGCAAGGCCAACATTTACAACCAGTGACTTTTGTTTAGGTAGGCGGTAAAACCATGGCCGAGGATTGCCGTTGCATGCATGGAATGTCACCGAACCACCAGTCATAAACCCGAATCCAACCGCTTTCATAGTGGGAGCAAGCTCGATATTTTTATCGAACCCAGCCGCAAGTCCCACCGGATTCGGAAAGTTAATTGTGTGCAGGGTTTGCCCGAGTGCGACGTTGTTATGGTATGCCCACAAGGCATTGATGTACGTGCTGGTAAAACTAATTTTCTGTCGAAGATGACTCAGATGTAGGAGTTGAGCGTGTACTGTGTCTGGTTGGCATCGAAACAAAAGTGGTTTTATTGCGTGTGCATATGTGAACGCGGCAAACGAAGACGCTAGACGAATCATCTTATGAGTATAGCTGAATTGGGCTAAGCTTGTATAATACATTAGTACTGGATAATTCACGAAGAGGAGAAGTGTGTGAAAAAGACAAGTTTGGCACAGGCTGTATTCAGTGGCCTATTATTGATACTAGCGATCGCTATGCCCACCTCGATTGTGCTTGCCGGCACCAGCCCGAATGACGAGATTCATAGCAGTTATGGTGACTCACCTTCAGAGATGTGGGTGTACTGGCGGGGTACTGATACTGTGCTGTATTATGGCTTGGATGAAACATATGGTCTAGCGGCTTCTGCTAACCCAAGCGTAGTTATGCCGGTAGACATCGAAGGGCCTTTTTATCAAGTAAAATTGACAAATCTTCAGCCAGGTACAACTTATCACTATAAGGTTGGGGTCAGCGGTGTTGATCAAACCTTTAAAACGGCACCAACGGGAGATTTTACTTGGGATGACATAGGCGACACCGGCACGAGCTTTTATGACTCAAGCACACCATCGAGCTGTAATAAGTTCTGGATGCCAAACACCTGGCAGCAGGTTGCTGCAGATAGCCCCGATTTTGTGTTTCACGGTGGAGACATAAGTTATGCAAATGAGTGTGGCGAAGCTGCCGTGCATGCATTTTGGAACGATATCGGACCTGTTGCTAGTAAGGCGCCCATTCAGTTTTCTTGGGGGAACCACGAATATGGTTCCGTGAACACGGCTACTGCTCCAACCGGCACGCCCCGCGACTCCATGGCCAATTACAAGGGTCGATACAGAATGTCAAATTCGCAAACCGTTCCCATAAACACCTCGACACGTACGAGCAATCCTGGCTGTCCATCCCCTGGAGATGCTTCTCAAAATGGTTGTCTTGGGAACGATTGGGGCTATTTTACGATCGGTCATGTTCTGTTTATCGGGGCGCCCGAACCATGGGTAAATGCCTATGCTGATTGGCAAAGCAAAGCTGATGCGCTGATGGCAGCAGCGCAAGCTGACCCCAATATTTATTTTGTTGTGACACAAGGTCATCGACCCGCCTATAGCAGTATTAGTACAAATGGTGGACAGGCCGATTACCGTGCTGCCGTCAATGCTTTAGGAGATAAATATTCACCAGCCGCTCGGCCAGACGGAAAGTACGTGCTCAACGTTGGCCATCACGTGCATGGTGCCGAGGTGTTTTCACCTCAGCACGGTGTCGTGCAGGTGACAAACGGTGGTGGCGGAACAAAGCTTGCCAGCCTAAAATCACTGAGTTCTGGCTCTCTCTGGAAACAAGATCACTTCGGTCACATGCGAACAACCGTCAGTGACGATACCATGAAACTTGAATTTATTTGTGGGCAAGTATTTCCGCTCGACGTCGGAAGCGACCCATGTACAACGGGCTCAGTTATATACACCACAACATTGAAAGGGTATAAAGCGGCCCCGCCGACGGCAAAACTGGTAGCAACAGTCACCGATAATCGCTCGCAAATGCTCATCGGTGACAACATCACCTATACCGTGTCAGTAACTAATCCGGTTGGGGGGACTACTGCAAGCGTCAATAGTTTAAGTGTGACGCTACCAGGAAGTGTTAATCCAACGTCGGTCGATGGTGGTACACAGACCGACAATACAATTACGTGGGCTGCCAGTGATCTTGAGGGTGGGTCGACAGTTACCAAAACAGTGCAGGCAACACTCGCCAGTGGCACCGTTGGAGCGGTTTTAACGACTCAAGTAGCAGCCTACTCAGCAAGTGACGTTTGTGCTTCGGCCGGCAGTGTCTGTACAAACTCTGATACAACGACTATTGCTAGCCCTGTTACAGAGCTCTTGACGAATGGCAGTTTTGAGACCGATCTTTCCGGCTGGACCGTATATAATACCTCATCCGCGCTCACACGAACGACCGCTTACGCTTACGTTGGAGCTGCTGGTATTCGGGTCGCACCTACGGCGGGCGCGACTGCGGGCTTTTCGTCACGACTTCAGAACATCAATTCATCGACAGGGAAAGTCTATCGGTTGACCGGATGGCTGCGCTCATACGGTGCCGGTGAGACAATCCGAGTACAGGTGAAAGAGGTTAAGAGTGATGGCTCGCAAGTAGGTGTCAATACAGGGCTGGTAACTTCGAACGGCGCATGGCAACCTATCCAGATCGATTACACAGCTGTTGGTACTGGCAATAAGCTTCTGGTGAATATATATGGCTCCACTCTGACAACAAGCGAATGGTTTGTTGTCGATGCTGTCAGCCTTGTCGCCCGATAAGGCTTGAAAACTCGTTGCATTAGGTGCATTATGGTGGCAGAAAGGGAGAATGTTTTGTATGGCAAAGTTTGAAGTGTATCAGAGCAAAAATGGGTATCGCTGGCGTCTGAAGGCTGGTAATGGTGAAGTTGTCGCCACTGGCGAAGAATACACCACTAAGGATGGCGCTGTGCGTGGCTGCGAGGCAGTGGCGCGAGCAGCCGCTGACGCCGAAGTTGTAGAAGTCGAAAACTAAAGCCCCGAATTTTAAGCGAGAAAGACCCCATGAACATTGGGGTTTTTCTTTTTATGATGCAAGTGCGACAATGGTGCTATGCAAAAGGAAAAAGCTGAAATTCGCCAGAAACTTCTGGCGCAAAGAAGGGCACTTACCAAAGAGACTATTTCAAAGGCCAGTCTGAATACTGCGCGCCAGGTACTAGAGGTGGTGGATTGGCGGCAGGTTCATAGCGTACACATCTATCATTCGCTTCCTGCACTTGGCGAAGTAGATACGCAGCCTATCATCGACTGGCTGGCGGGAGCTTACCCCGACATTTGCGTGACGGTTGGTGAAGGTGCGTTAGGTGCACCATCTCCCGAGGGTTCATACGACGTTATTTTCGTCCCGGTGCTTGGTTTTGACAGAGGTGGGTTTCGTCTAGGAATGGGCGGCGGCTGGTACGACCGCTGGTTAAAAATGCAACCTCAGGCGCACAAAATAGGCCTCGCTTATGCCTGGGCAGGATTAGATAATCTGCCCCACGAACCTCATGATGTTCCGCTGGACCAAGTTCTCACTGGCTAGGTTACTGCATGGTACGCCACTGTTGCAGCAGCTGCGTTGTGGATGAATCGTAGGAGCCGGTAGCTTCGCCCAATATATCTTCATACAGACCTTTCGCCAGAACTTTGCCAAGTTCCACACCCCACTGGTCGAAACTGTCTATACCCCATATTGCGCCTTGAACGAAAATTTTGTGCTCATAGAGAGCAATAAGTTGACCAAGGGTGTAAGGAGTGAGTTTCGCTAGGAGCAGAGTGTTCGATGGCCGGTTACCGGGGAATGTTTTGTGCGGTATGAGTTCTTCGGTGGCCCCTTCGGCACAGACTTCATCGGCCGTCTTGCCAAACGCAAGGGCTTGGCTCTGTGCGAGCATATTTGCCATGAGTTTACGGTGGTGTGTGCCCTGTTCATCGGGGTCATTGAGTGAACGAGCAAACCCAATAAAGTCGCATGGAATAAGCCGCGTACCCTGGTGGATGAGCTGGTAAAACGCATGCTGGCCGTTTGTGCCCGGTTCGCCCCATATTATTGGGCCGGTGTGGTAGGTGGTGGTACTGCCATCGCGCCGAACGCGCTTGCCGTTACTTTCCATGTTGCCTTGCTGGAAGTAGGCGGGAAAGCGGTGAAGGTACTGGTCGTATGGGAGGATTGCCTCGGTTTCAGCCCCTAAGAAATTTGTGTTCCAGAGGCCAATGAGTGCCAGAATGACAGGAAGGTTCTCCTCGAGCGGTGCAGTGCGAAAATGCTCATCCATGTCGTAAAAACCGTGCAGCATATCATCAAAATTCTCTGGGCCAATTGCGAGCACAATGCTGAGGCCGATTGCGCTCGTCAGGCTGTAGCGCCCGCCGACCCAGTCCCAAAACTGGAACATATTTGCCGGGTCAATCCCGAAGGTCTGGACGGCTTCCGTGTTGGTGCTGAGGGCGACGAAATGTTTTGCCACTGCCGCTTCGTCGTGTAGTGCCGACAGTAGCCACTGCTTGGCGGTGGTGGCATTGGTCATGGTTTCATCGGTAGTGAAGGTCTTGCTTGCAATGATAAAGAGGGTTTCTTCGGGGTTAAGTCTACCAAGCGTTTCGGCAATATGCGTGCCATCTATGTTCGATACAAAGTGTACCTGTAGGTCGCGCTTGCTATAAAAATTTAGTGCTTCGGTGACCATGACGGGGCCAAGGTCGGAACCGCCAATCCCAATATTCACGACATGTTTGATGGGCTGGCCCGTAAAGCCTTTCCACTCGCCGCCCCGCACCCCCACACTAAATTCCCGCATGTGGCGTAGTACTTCTCGTACATTTGGCATAACATCTTCGCCGTCGACCATGATGGGGCGGTCAGATAGATTGCGCAGGGCGGTGTGTAGCACAGCGCGGTTTTCGGTAGTGTTGATTTTTTCGCCGGCAAACATGGCATCGCGGAGGCTTTCGACCTGACACTCCCGCGCCAAGCCGAAAAGGAGTTGGAGGGTTTCATCGGTAACAATATTCTTCGAATAGTCGAGGTAAATATCGCCTACTTGCTTTGCTAGGCGCTGACCGCGCTCTGGGTCTCCCGCAAAAAGGTCGCGAAGGGTTTGGGAAAAGTTGTCTTTATGTTCCTGAAGTTTTTGCCAAGAAGCCGTGTTTGTTGGGTCAAGTGTGTCTACCATGCTTACACTATAGCACTCATGGCTTTGTCGCCCTGAATAAAGTGAAGAATATCCCCCCAGCCTTTTCATTCCTATCCCCCGCGCCTGTCATTCCCGCGAAGGCGGGAATCCTCGTATACTCAAGTCAACCTTTGTTTTTCAGCGGATGAGTTTCGTACAGG
>JBGAWL010000041.1:0-6294 GCA_044227625.1 Saccharimonadales bacterium (SeqCode)
TGGCTGTGTGGTACCGGTGGCAAAGTTGTCTTCACCCAAATCCCATGTCCAATTACCTACGTTGTAGTAGTCTACCGTGCCATCACCATTGCTATCAACATTTTTCTTTACCGTAATGGTCCCCTGGCCTTGGTTCCCGAACTTTACTGCTTCATTGGACTCACCGGATTTGTCGATAACGACTTTATTGCAAGCATTATCCTCAGGATAGGTTTGCGCCCAGCCAGATTGACCTGTTTCGCAGACCCAGTACGTCCCCGGAGCAAGGTTAGTGAAGCTGTAGTTGCCGTCGGCGTTCGTAACAACGGGTTCGCCGACCTGAACATTGCCCTGGTCTGTCTCTTTTGAGAGTGTCATTGTCCAGCCACTCATATGCTCATCGCCTTCGTCTTCGTAACCATCACCGTTGTGGTCGTTAAATTTGTAGCCGCTGATTGAACCATTTTTAAAGTTGCCAAAGTCTTGGTCTTCGACTACTTGGCCGGCCGAAAGACTTACAGGGCTGAGCGGACTGTATATTTGCGTCCAGCCGCTTAGCGGCGATTCGGTTACGCTGTATGTACCAGGCAATAGACCCGTGAATGTGTAGTTACCGCTTCCATCGGTCGTTTGTGTTAATCCAGTGCTAACGCCGCTTTCAAAGAGCGTAATGAGCCAGCCACTTGGCTCGACTTTAACAGTGCTACCATCGGAGTTTACTTCGTACTTTGTTCCACTGAGTGAACCGAGTTTCGTGTTGGTGTAGGTGCAGGTCGTAACCTGTCCGGCGGTTAGGGCAACGCTCACTTGTGCGCCGCTTACACTAAAATTGTTGGTATCGCAGCTCAAGCCTGTCAATGACCACCCCCCTATTGATGCCTCTGTAACAGTGTAGGTGCCCGGTGCAAGCTCTACGAACTCCTTCGAGTTTGCGAGCGTAGCATCACTATCGTCATCGAGGCTAAATCCGCTCAGCCCTGTTCCGGTCGTTGTGAATGAGAAGTCTTGAGCGTCATTTGGCACTGCGTCTTTAACAATTATTAGCTTGGCAAGCTTGGTGTTGGTAATGGTGCAGGAAAGCGTAGGGATGCCATTCACAAGCGGCGTATTGCCGTTAATGACAAGGTTGCTGCACGTATTTGCCGTTTGCGCCCAGCCAGCCGGTACAGTTTCGTTCACGCTATAGGTGCCCTGAGATACTTCATACGTTACCGGGCTGCTTGTGGTCAAGCTACGTGTCGCACTGCCGACGATGGCTGCGTTGCCAGTTGCGGTCACCGAAAAGGCAGTCTGGTCATTCGCCGGATTTGTCACTTTGTTCACAATTATTTGACCATGCTGACGGTTTGTGTAGGTGCAGCTCACGTTTGCACCAGGGGCAAGCGTAATGCTGACTGTGGCACCATTCACCTGTGTACCACCTCCTGCGCATGTCAAACTACCCAGGTCCCAACCGCTAGTCGGTGTTTCTGTGACAGAGTAACTTCCCGGCAATAGCTGGGAGAATGTCTTTGTGCTCGAAAGTGTTGGATCACTGTCATCATCGAGACTAAATGCACTCAGTCCAGTACCGGTTGTCGTAAAAGCAAAATCTTGCGGGCCATTTGGTACTGCGTCTTTGACAATGGTGATTGAGCCCTTTTGTATCGCGTTAGTAAAGGTGCACGTCGCGTTAATAGCCGGACGCCCTGACGTAACGGTAGCAGTCATAACACCAGTTGCCGTCGTTGTACAGTTTGTGCCAGTACCACCCGTAAATGTATAGCCAGTTGGACCATGTTCGGTTATCACAAAAACACCGTCCGGATTGACATCGGTAATAGTGACCGAGGTTTGGCCGACCGGAATATGTAGCTCTGTCTGGCCATTAACGGCTGGAGACACGGTAAACCAGAAGTCGCTCGCTACGGCGGTGCCACCATCGACAATTTTTGCAATAGTAAGACTCGGGCTATAAAAGATGCTATTTGCAGGAATTGGTATGTCTTTGCTACCAATGTTGCCAAAATCTCCCTTGTCTTGCTGCAGCGTATCAAGGGCGACGTGAGAGCTTGAACCGTTACAGTCACCGCCGGTGTTAGAGATTCGAAGCGTAAACTGTACGGTTGCCGTACCAGCCGCAGGGAATGCAATGGTGAGTTTCTGTGACCAGTCACCACCACTAGACGACTGCGCTCCTGGGGTAACCACAGCGGGCGCAGGGGAACCGAGCAGGGCAAAGTAGTTCGTAAACATACACGTGGAGTACTTTACATACAGCACGCCCGAATTCCCATTTGCCGCTGCGGTAACAGGGAACCGATAGTTGACATAATCACCCTCAGCAAATTGGGTGTTGTTGCCAGGCGACCACGACCCGTCACTATTCTGACCCTCAAAAGTACCAACACTCATGTCGCCGGCGGCTGCGCGCGCAACGGGCACAAATGGCCCAACCGCGCTTACCGTATATGCGGTCAAAAATAGCATCGCCAGTGCGGCGTTTTTCACCCGGGGTGACCATTTTTTCAGATTAGTGATTAACCTCATTTTTATAAAAACCTCCTGTTTACCTGCTGTTAGCCACCCTACTAATTCACCTACTATACGCCGAAACGTAGCCGTGCAAAACGTCTTTTTATACTTCCCCTCAACCAGCGCACTGTTTATTCTAGCTTAGTAATACGCTTATTTCTGAGAAGTAGCTGTGAGAAATCTTACAGTTTCGTCATAATTGTTCGTAAAGCACAAGCGTTACGCAACGGTTTGTAGAAGCAAACCCACCGCCACAGGAACCAAAAGATTGTCAAAACCTAAGGCCGCAATATTCTCCAGCAGAGTAGCTCCCAGTGCGCCAATGACTACATATTGCCATATGAGTCCGTTATCCGAGAATTGGCTGTAGCCAATGAGTAATGCCAGTGATATCACAAAAAAGGTGGCACTACCGGCGAGACTTTTTGTCCGGCCATACAGATGATATTTGTTTTCGGTCCCAAACCGTCCGCCGATGATAGCGGCAAATCCATCGGCTAGCGCCATTTGCAAAATAGCCGCAGCATAAATTCCTTTTGACGTGGTAATGATAGTAAGCAGACCGACGCTGAGCGCAAAGAAGATTTCACCGTACGTTGGGCGCTGCACACTGCCTATAGCCTTAAACACTCCCAAGTGCATACTCGCCAAGACCACTACAAAAAACGCGAGGCTGAGGAGGCGTATTTCCGTCCAGTCAAGGAAATACGGCCAAAATGCCACGAACGTACCGACCGTGACATGCACAAATTTGCGTCCGACCTCCCCGTGCAACCAATGCTTTCGCCAACCCCATTCGCTAAGAAGTAGTAGCCCAAACACAATGCCAACCGCAAGCCCCATGTTTATTATATTCATCACCAAATATTGTACGCTTGAGCCTAGTAGGCAGCAAGGCTGGCAAGAAGCGCGTCGTACTGGGTGCGTAGTTCTGTAGAAAACAAGACGTTTGGCTCTGCCATGTGCTGGGCGGGAGTGGTTATGCCCGACGCTGGCGCAAAGTCACGAGCATAATTTACGGCAACAACGCGGTAGCGCGAACCGCTAATAACTTTGTGCCCCTGGACACATACGCCAGAGACGAGCAAGTTAGAAACTGATTCTTGAACACTGTAGCCTCCAGCGGAAGAAGGTAGGCTTCGGACTGCGTACGAAACATCGGCGCCGGAGCCTTCTATGCCATGCCAGCTGGTGTCGTATGCGCTAAGCGGGGGAACAACATTGTCTGGCTCCAAGCAGCCAACACCGCGACCGACAGAGGTAGACCAGTCATCGCTCATGCCCCCCACAATAACATATGGGTTTGACGAAAAGCGCACAACCTCACGATGTCCAGTGTCGCTCGCGGCAACTTTTGCATCGTTTAGCGTGGCAGTACCCCAGTTGGTTGGATAGCAAAACTGCGCTCCAAACGCTTTGTCCTGAAAGGCGGTTTGGGCAGCGCTACACGTAAAGCCGCTTTTGGTAGCTGGGTCAGATGCTTTGGGTGGGTTTGTTTTATTGTTCTGGTTCTTATTCGATGCGCTAGAAGCAGCTGGGCTGGGCGCGTTTGCTTTCCTGTTCCCGAGGGTAAAGAGCAGGAGTCCTCCGAATAGCAAGATGGCCGCTACCCCAGCGAGGTATAGTATTCTCTTTGGTATGCGTACTGTGTTTTGAGTTTTATCCGCATTTTTTGATTCAGGAAAGTCAGCCGGTTCTTGTTGTGCCATAGTATTCCTTGCTTTACTCTACTCATACTACTGCACACGGCGTCTACCTCAAAGCAAAAAGCCCCCTTTGCGAGGGAGCTCTTTGCTAGGCCAGATACCCAACTGGTTATATGGTTGGCACAACGAAAGGCTGTGAAAAAGTCTTGTGGAGCGTCGCGTATAAACGTGCACCGAGGATTGTGTTTTGCAGCATGACGCTAACGGCTGCCAGCAAAACGGCCCCGCTGAGTACTGACACGGCTACGGCACTTGTTCCGGTATTTTCAAGCTGGGTCGTAGGCTGAGCAGTTGGTGTAGCCGTGGTGGTTGCACCCTGAACATTGCCACCACCAGGAGTCGTAGCACAGGTAACGCCGCTGTCGGCCGGGAGTGTGTATACGTGTTCGTACGTTTCGTCGCTAAATATATACCCTTCTTCTGCATATGCTGTCAGGGTGCCATCTTCGTCGAGCTCCCACACAACTGACTCTGTGTCAGCCGGGACAACCCAAGAAATGTTGCTAGTAACGCCGACGGGATTGCAGGAATCGTTTACGGCAGGCTTTGCCGGAACTGGGATTTCCTCTTCGGTTTCACCGTCTGGGCAATCTTCGCGGGTTGGCTCCACCATACCGTCTTCGTATAGCGCAACAACATAAGAGCGGCCGTGCGCATCGCTAAATGACGCACCAACTTCTATTTCGCCGTCAGTAAGAGAATGAGCATCTACCAAAATAGGGTTTTTACCGCCCTTTAGTACTTCGTCTTTACCTGGTGTTGTGACATATTTACACACATACACCTGAGTTAAATTGCCATCTGAATCTGATACATTCGGACGAGCCTGGGCGTGTGCCTGTGGTATCGCCGCAAAACTAAGCGCTGATGATACTACTATTGCCGCACTGTATTTACTGACTGTGCGAACAGTTTTAAGAGCTTGATGAGAGAACATGATATTCCTTTCAGCGGCGGCATATTACATAGCACGCCGTCATATTTCCCACCCGTTACTGGTTTTATAACGTTTTGTATTATTGTGATTTTACTATTTTTTTGTATATATTGCAAATACTTTTTATTGCTCTAATGCTTCGTCGAGACACGCCTAGGCTCCTATGCTGTATACTAATGAAAACGGGGTGTAGCGCAGCTTGGTAGCGCGCAGCGTTCGGGACGCTGAGGTCGCCGGTTCAAATCCAGTCACCCCGACCATAAATATACTCACGAAAAGTGAGTTATTTTATATAAATGACAGGGCTGCTGCTCGCGTTAATTTAAGAGCCGGTAATCCACCAGCGTAGTTTAGGCATAAGCCAGACAAATAATCGCACGAAAAACCCTATAGTTTGTGAGTAATAGTTTATCCCGGGATATCACTGAATTGCGGCTGGGACAAAGTGCGTGCCAGTATCACCTAGCAGCGCTCCGATAATACCCATTTCTTCCCGTCCATTCGCAATCCACATGTGAACACCGGCGCCCATAGCAATCTCGGCCGCAGATATTTTGGTAGCCATTCCACCGGTACCGTTTGAAGTTCCTGCCCCTCCCGCAAGAGACCTCACTTCCTCAAGGCTATTAACGACCGAAATCCTGCTAGAAGGATTATCTCTCTCGGTATATAGGCCATCGACATCACTCAACAGCACAAGTTTTACATCACTTTCTGGTCGAGTATGTTTTAGTTGAGCTGCGACCACCGCTGAGAGGGTATCATTATCCCCAAACTTTATTTCTTCGACTGCTATGGCATCGTTTTCATTTATGACCGGTACATCGCCATGCCTCAACAAAGCCCGAATGGTCTGTATTGCACTGCTCGACTCGTTAGGCCTTTCCTGAAGATTTGGACGAGTTAGCAGCAACCCTCCTATGACGATGGGTTTCAGTGCCCTCTGCCATGCATTTAGTAGGTCAATATTTCCTATGCTGGCTAACCGCTGTAGCTCCAGCATTTCAGTATCTGAGTTTGGGCGCCTATGCTCGCTGCATTTGCTCATCCCCGCTGCAATTGCACCTGAAGTTACGATTACCAAATCAACCCCAGCTTCACATAAGAGTCTCCTCTTCGTTTGAGTAGATAACAGGGCTAACGCCCTGTTATTCTGTT
>JBGAWL010000042.1:0-6224 GCA_044227625.1 Saccharimonadales bacterium (SeqCode)
CAATACCCATGTTGGACTACCTAGTAAGCGTCCGAGGACTGGGCCATTGGCTGGCCATTGCGGCTTGTTACTGGTCATTTATCAAAAGAAAAGCTCTGTCGTCATAACAGAGCTTTTCTGCAGGTAATGCGTAGGACTGTCTTACGCAGCCTTCTTCGTGCGGCGAGAAATACGGCCGCCTATAGCACCGTAGATGCGAGCACGCTCACGGCCGGCTTCACCAGCAGCGAAGCCACCGGTTTTACCGTTCTTACCACCCTTGGCACCGATTTTTGCATAAAAATCGCTACCATACTTCTTCTTGTTCGTTGCAGCAGCCGCCTGGCCGCCCTGCTTAGTTCCAGCCATAGGAACACCTCCCAATTTCCAAGGTCCGTCCTTGGAAATATAAAAATTATGTTATAGTATCATTCAAAAGAAAAAGGGTTCATCTGTCCTCACAAACAGACGAAACCCTCTTATCCTTTCGAATTACGCTTATAGTATCAAATATTATTGCTTATGTCAACAATATTGCTTACGCAATTACATCGCATAGAAATGCGGCTCCCACTCCTTCTTCAGAGCCGGCTGTCGGATACGATGATAGATGTGCATGCCCACGGTCAAAACAGCTACAAGGATCGCGCTCAAAACCAAGACAAGGCTATGCTCCTGAACCCTATCGCTTAACGCTTGCTGTGCATACAGACCGACTCGAATCGTCACTGAACCATCGGCATTAGCTTGCTGAACCGTAATCCATACGTCCACCCGGTGGTCATACGCAAGATTGAGGTGACGCTTCTCCCCTACCCGCAGATTGACATCGCCGCCATCGGGCGCGAACCGAACAACGACACCACTTTCCGAAACCGATACCACCGTTAGTACCCGCGGGGCGACCACGCGGCTGTCCTGCGAAAGGCGAAACAGATACTGCGAGCCCTTCTGCGCAACCAATGTTACGCCACGGGTAGACAAAAAACCGGGCAGGTCATTGAGGTACGGCAGCTGGGTATACTCATGCGGTGGCTGCGACTGTCCGCCTCCTGAGCTAGTCGGAACGGCTCCACCAGCAGCCGGCCCGGGCGCCAATACCGGCAAACCGGGCACAACGACCGTACCGCACCCGCTGCTTGCCTGAGCTAGTGCCTGGGAGCCGCCCGTCTGGATCGTCGTCACCGTACATTCAAGCGGCTTTATACGCTGACTCAACCCAACATCTAGTGCCGCAAAAGCGCTCTGGGCAACACACATCACGATGCCTGTGATCAAAAAGTTGCAAAGAAGTAGACGACGTTTGGTGTTCATTATTTTTTTGTTTTATTGATAACAGTTACATTATACACCAAAAATGCTTTTTTTGCAATATGCTGTTTTTAGACTAATAGTCCCTTTCATGGCAGGTGTCCAAACACACACAGCGTAAAGTATGTCAGTTCGCGACGAGAGTGAGAGTCAATCCCAAGCTGTATGAAGCCGCTGCAGGCTCGGCCGGAATCTGCTGCGAAAGAGTTATGCCCGTAACATTCCACATGCAGTTCGTCTCAGCGGTCGCCGACCCAGTAACAAGCGTTATAGAATCGATGACTCCCTGGTTAAAACCGGCGCTCGTCCCTTTCGACACACCTGTACTGCTGCAGCTAGCATCGGGCGTGATGACCGCAACTGACGGATCAACCGTCAACTGACCGCCCACGCTATCGGCATCACCGCCATCGCCGCAACCGCCGGAGGTCGGATCGTTGAAATCATATGTATTTGAACCGCCACCTGACCACGCCGCACCTGCACCTGAGGTCGCACCCAGGCTGAGCGTCCAGGCAGTGTTTGCTGTGGTGTTTACGACGCGGATTTGTTCGGCTGCAACACCCAGAGTCGCCGTACTTACCTGGCAATTAAAGTCAAATGCTCGCGCGGTAAATGCAACCGAGGGGTTCGCCACACTGACATTTGATGCATTCACGATGTCCCCTGTTAGTACTATGGGCAGCAGCTTGAAAGCAGCTATCTGCCCACGCCAAGCTGCACTCGTCGCATTCGTGGCCACCGTGGAGTACGTGCCCGTTGCCGAAACATACCTGTCAGCCCCACCAAAGTGTGTTCCTGGGTTGCTGATGAAATCCGCTTGCTCTGTAAAAGTATTCGTCCAGGCACTGAATGTCGAGCTATTTTTGGTGGTGATGGCCGCAAAAACCAGATCTGCAGCATTCGCCGTGGTGACAGAACCCGACGAAGGCGTAGTACTCGTGCCTGTCGAGGCGGCCGCGTTGACGCTGTCCAGGGGCGCAGTAGTAGCGGTGCCGGAATATTCGTATATATGTACGCCGACACGCTGTTTTGCGCCACTGAACGTGCACGTCACTGTCGTTTCGCCGCCAGCTGCAACTTTATAAAAAATGGCCTGTGAGGGCGTACCGGCTTCATTTTTGGCCACCGAAAACCCAGCCGGAGTTGAGATGGTTGTATTTGCTGGCGAACCGCAGACAGCAATAAGCAAGTGCTTTACCTTGGCAGCTGGCGAGAAGGTAGCAGCCACAGAAGTAGCGTTGGCTTTGGCCGTCTGAACTTGCACGCGTCTCGCAATCGCCGCCACTTGCGTGGGGGCGCAGGCGGCCTGTACTATCACTAGACAGAACACGCTCATCACCGCCCACACACCCCATGGTACTGGTATCGCTCTACTGAGTTTTGCCATTATCGCTCCCTGTTGTCAGGTTTTGTTTTTTTACGTTTAGTCGTCTTGTGACGTTGATTATGCCTTGAAAGAGCAATTTGCTCGAGCTCATCCTCGCTTACTACCCGCGGCGCCCAAGCAGAGCTAGGACTAGCCCAGCTATACCCACCCACTGACTTTTGAGACGTACTTTTTTGTGTCTTTCCGGTTGGCCTCGGAGCATATATGACGCGAGCTGGAGTACGGCCTGGGGCCTGCCAAGTGTCTGCCTCTTGAGAGGATGACGGCGCCGCTTCAACCTGTGGTTTTTCAGGCGCGACAACGGATTTTTTGGGCCGCTCTGGAGCGGCAGCCGGTGCTTCCCAGGTTTGCTTTGAGGGAACCAGCCGAGGAAGCAGCATCTCCTGACCCTCCGAAAGCACGTAGGGCGCTTTCAGGTGGTTTACCTTGGCTATTTTTTTCCACCTTACGCCGTGCGTGGCGGCAAGACCTGCGAGAGTATCGCCGAGCTGAACGGTGTACGCTTGCCATGTGGTATTCAAACTCTTTCGAGCTCGCCGCTTCCGAAGCCGCCACAATGGTAAGCCAACCAGGAGCAGTACCGCTGCGGCATAGACCGCCATCGCCTGGGGAGCGGGAATCATGAAGAAGTAGCCGCTTTCTGCGCGAACCTTCTTGACTGCTCCCATGTTTTCTCCCAGACCATCTGCCGGGTTGGCATTGTAGCTTATAGAGACCCGTGCCCTGTAAAAACCTCCCCAAAACGGTCTCTCGAATACGTATGGCCAGCCCATGGTTGCGCCAGGCATAATGGGGTATTTGGCATCGTCCTTGATGGGCGTTTGTTGGCCTAGTTTACTGACGAGTTGGGCGCGCGTCTGGACATCGAGCGAGACATTGCCGCTGTTCTTGGCAACCGGAGAAACAGAGTAGTTGCCGCCAGCTAGCCGCTTCGTTTCTATACGGACGATCGACAGCTCCTTCACGATCTTACCCGGAACCGTTATAGCCACACGCACCGCACTGCGAAAACCCAGCAGCACCCCAGACCCCTTTTTGGCACCGTAACTTTTGGTGTCTTGGGCGGTGATACAGCCGCCGTGCTCTCCGGGGCCGGCATCTTTCGGTACGGTTATAGCAAGCTTCACAATCTCGTTCGTCCCCGCTGCCAGCTCGACACTCTTTTTTTCGAGGCTAATCCAGGTGCCAACTTTCGTCTGTTTTTCGGTGTTTTGTTTACATGAAAAAGACCCGTCCACAGAGGCGGACGAGTCTACAACACCAAGGTTAACAGTTCGAGTTTCTTTTGTGTTGTTCACAACCAGGATGCCATCGGAAGCGCTCTCACCGGGCTTGATGGTATGGATGAAAATAGCGGCCGTCCTAGGATTTTCCTCGGACGGAAAGGCGGGTGTAATCCCAACCGTGCTACTCTGCGCCGCGACCGTAGAGACTGACGCAGCGGCTAAAAAGACTATCGCTAAAAGAACGTATGTGACCCCTCGCAAGTACTGTTTCATCTTGCGTATACTGTATCATGCTTCTGGTTTTTAACGCTAGCATTCCGGCAAGGGTTACTGGATTTCCATTTGGTTCTCGCTGCCCTAGCCACGCTAAGCGCAGCTAGGGCGAGCAGAGTACACCTACTGTTGGACGTAGGTAACCGTCATCGGCAGGCTGTATGTACCGTCAGCTTGCTCAGCAGGAATCTTCTGACTTAAGGTGTAGTTGGTCAAGTCTGCATTGTAGGCAGTTGTACCAGTGTTGTTAAGCAGCGTTACAGATGCAGCGCCCGTAAAAGCACCGCCAGGCATGGTGTAGGTAGGGTTACCAGCACCAGCCGTCTTCGTAAACGTACCACCACTTATGGTCATCTGACCAAAGTCACAACCTGAGTTAGTAGCATCGTTGTACTTGTAGCTATTCGTGCCACCATCTGACCATGGGTTGCCAGGGGTTGTTGCATTGATGTCGATCTTGACACCTGATTTCTTGGGGTTCTTAACCTGCAGCTTTTGGCTGGCAGTACCCAATGTTGCTGTTGTTGTCTGACATGCAAAGTCAAACGTTGTTGCTCCGAAGGCAACTGAAGGGCTTGCAATCGAGACATTACTGCCGTCGACGATGTCGACAGAGAGTGTGCCCGGATTGATAACCTGTGATAGGCTCGGTGTGAGCGCTGCAAAAGCTGCTGATGGTACCATCACTGCAGCAAGAGCAAGACCCAGTACGAGTGCACTTACTTGTTTACGCATATGCGTAACTCCTTTATTTTTATTTGTTGTTTTTGTTTGTACCCACCTCTGTCAGTCTAGAGGTAGAATCGTACACTCTCATGATACGTCTATGTACTCGGTGAAATCAATGCTGTAGTGAATTATTCAACGTAATATTTACAACGTGAAATTTGTCTTTATTCAATCTGTTAAATTTAATTTCCACAACATCTATCCATAGAGTTGAGAATGACTACCGATCATTTGATAGACATACATTTCGTCGTCAACTGTGCGGTAAATGGCGCGTATATCCCCGGTGATATTTATGCTGTGGCATCCTGCTAGTTCGCCTGTAAGCGGATGGTTTCGCAGTAATGGATCATAGGGGTCGTCCATAAATATTCGCAGTCGTGCATAGAAGGCTTTTTGTACATTCTTTGGCTGTTTGGCGATTTGTTTTACAAACGTACGCGAGTAGCGAATGGTCATTGTTACTGGTTCTCGATTTCTCTTTCCAGCCAAGCTACCGCATCGTCGGCGTTATCGAAGGCCGGTGAAAGATTTTTACCTCGACGCGCCTCTTCAGCAAGACGAAGCAATTCTCGCTCCACCTCTGGACGAAGACGCGGCGAATCACTGATGGTTATACTCCTGCGGCGAACAAAATCTTGTAAGCTCACCGTTACCACCGTACTCACCGGCAGTCCAAGATCGCGCGCCGTAGCCTGCGCCTGTTGTTTCAGCTTTTTATCTATCTTCACATTCAACACTGTCATATCACTCATAATACTAACCATTGTATACACTTTGGTTAAAAACACAACTACAGTGGTATAATGATCTCAATGAACACCTTCTTTCTGGTTCGACACGGCGAAACACTCAATAACGTAAATAAACGTTTATCTGGGTGGGTCGACACGCCGCTTACCCAAAATGGGCTCAGATTCATCCCGGCACTTATCAACAAACTTCACCTCATCGATTTTCAGCGTATTTATACGAGTGATCTCGGCCGATCATTCATTACAGCTTATGAAATAAGCCGAGCCATCAAACCCCAGTTGCCAATTTACCGAAAAGAGGGGTTACGAGAAGTAAGCTATGGAGATGTCGGTAATATGCTGTCTACATCTGCTTACGAGATGTTTGCGTTGCTTGATCGCGATATTCACTTCGTGCCCCCGAATGGTGAGTCTTTGGAGGCAATGCAGAAAAGAGTTATACGGGCAATACTGGAGATTGACAGCGAGAACAGTGATATGAATATCCTTATCGTTGCTCACTCGGGTACGATGGCTGCCGTGGAAACCTACGCGACACACGGTGATCTAGGCTATCTTAAT
>JBGAWL010000043.1:0-5851 GCA_044227625.1 Saccharimonadales bacterium (SeqCode)
CAGTCACTCGCTGCGCAGTACGATGTCGTCGTACCTGACCTTCCGGGTTTTGGGGGGACCGGCCAGCCCAAAGAAGCTTGGAGTCTGAGTGAGTATGCCGTATTTGTGCGAGATTTTTTACACAAACTCGGACTTTCGCCGTACGCAATAATTGGCCACTCTAACGGTGGGGCGATTGCGGTTCGAGGAATTGGCCAGGGTCATTTTACCGCCGAAAAGCTTGTGCTGCTCGCGAGTGCAGGTGTGCGAAGCCCTCGCGCTAGCTATGGCTTGAACGTGATTGCCAAGGTGGGAAAAATAGTTGCATCACCGCTTCCTCGCCGCGTTCGCAGCAGGCTGCGCACGAAATTGTATGCCAAGGCGGGTTCTGATTTACTAGTCGCAGAGCATATGCAGGAAACCTTTAAACGGATTGTTCGTGACGATGTCAGAGCTGACGCCGCATACATAAGCACGCCAACCTTGCTCGTGTATGGTGACCGCGATGAACAGACACCGCTGTCAATCGCTCAACAGCTAGAGCAGGCCATAGAAGGCTCTCGGTTGCAGGTTATCCCACATGCCGGACATTTTCTGTATGTCGATGCGCCCAAGGAAACACTTCAGTTGGTCCAGGATTTCCTTCATGCATAAGTGGCTCCGTAGCGTCGTGGCACTGTATTCGGTCCCGCGCCTAAGCGCGACACTTGCGTACATGCTGCAAAATACCGAATACCAACCGCTGCCATACTTGCGGTGGTTCTGGCGAACGCAAGATTTTTCGCGGGTTATGCACCGTCGGACGCTCGAGCATACACGGGCGGCACGTCTCATACGGCTGATTGTCAGTCTCGGTGTTCTTGGGCACGTTGCGTTTGCCCTGCTCTTTATGGGTACGGCCAGAATAAGTCATAGTCCAGGTGCATTTTGGTATGGTGCGGCCGCGCTTGTTGCATACCCGGTGGTTTGGGCACACATATTAGCTCTTGGGGTGGTCGCGGGTCGAATCTTGGTAGGTGTGCCACGCGAGCGAAAAAATGCCCAGCAGGCTGCCGAACTATTTCAGGCTCACCCGGGCTTGCGCATAGCCATCGCGGGCAGCTACGGTAAGACCAGTATGAAGGAGCTGCTAGCAACGGTGCTGCAAGAGGGAAAACGAGTAGCCGCCACACCGGGTAATATGAATGTCATTAGTTCCCATGCGCGATTTGCCCGTAGCCTTAGCGGAGACGAAGAAGTGGTTATCGTTGAATTTGGAGAAGGTCGCCCGGGAGATATAGCCATGTTTAGCCGTGTTGTTCAGCCCACTCACGCTATCATAACAGGGCTAGCACCGGCACATCTGGACCAGTACAAAACCCTTGAGGCCGCCGCAAACGATATATTTTCGCTGGCCAGCTTTGTGCCAAGTGAGCAGCTATATGTCAATGCCGACTCAGACGCAGTCCATAGCTTCCTGCAGCCAGAATTTCGTATCTATAGCCGTAGTACCACACTGGGCTGGCGTATCCAAAAGCCAACGACAAACCTAGAAGGAACGTCGTTTGAGCTGGTAAAAGGCAAAAAACGCCTAAAGCTGAAAAGCGGTTTAGTTGGTTTGCATATGGTTGGGCCGCTTGCGTTTGTTGCTGCGTTTGCCTTGCAGCTCGGTCTCAGTGAAAAACAAGTCGTACGCGGTATAGCGAAGACAAAGCCATTTGAGCACCGCATGCAACCATATGCGCTTGGCGGCGCAACTATTATTGACGACACCTACAACGGTAATCTAGAGGGCGTGCGGGCGGGAACTGAGCTGCTGAAGCTACTTCCGGCAAAGCGCAAAATATACGTAACTCCTGGGCTTGTAGACCAGGGTAAAGATTCGCCGTCTATCCACCGCGCTCTTGGCCGTACGATAGCAATGGCCGAGCCAGACGTAGTTGTGCTGATGAAAAATTCGGTAACCCAGTACATCGCGGCCGGATTGAGCGACACCGACTTCGCCGGTGAGGTGCGTATAGAAACCGACCCACTTAGTTTTTACCAGAACCTTTCAAGCTTTACGGCCAAGGGCGACCTTGTCCTTATGCAAAACGATTGGCCAGATAACTACGCATAGGAGGGTATACTAGTATCATGAAAACAATAGCAGTCTTTTTCGGGGGCCAATCGGCCGAACACGATGTATCTATTATTACCGCCCTCACAAGCGTGATTGCGCCGCTGGAGTTGACTAAAAACTATACGGTCATTCCAGTTTATATCGCCAAAGACGGGCGCTGGTATGTGCATGAAAAGCTGAAAGACATCGCAACGTACCAAACGGAAGCTATCAAGCGAATAACATCCCAGGTGAAATCTACAGGGGTAATTTGTGGCAATGGGATGAAGCTGCTCGTCCCGAGCGGTTTCGGGAAACGCAAAGAAATTACCGTCGACATTGCATTTCCCGCCATGCACGGCACCCATGGCGAAGACGGCGAACTTATGGGGATGTTTGAGCTTGCAGGTATACCATATATCGGTTGCGGCGTGGCGGCCAGTGCGGTTGCCATGGATAAAGTGCTTGCCAAAAAGGTTGCAAGCGCCGAGGGCATATTGACACCTCGGGGCATTTATACCGACTCGGCGCTCATTACGAAAAATCCTGCTGCCACGAAGACCATGTGCAAAGGACTCCATTATCCATTGTTTGTGAAGCCAGCGCATCTTGGTTCGAGCATTGGCGTCAGCCGGGTCAAGAATGAAAAGGAACTGACAAATGCGCTCGAGGTCGCGGCGCACTATGACTCAACAGTCATCGTCGAAGAAGCGGTGCCCAACTTGGTTGAGGTGACGCTACCCATTATGGGGCCGCATACCAATCCGCAGCCTGCTGTGCTTGAACAGCCGCTCACTCGCAGCGAAGATTTCTTTGATTTTGAGCGCAAGTATATGCATGGTGGCAAAAAAGGTGGCAAACTGGGCACGAAAGCTGGCGGGAAGCCCAGCGTAAAAGGCTCGCAGGGCTATAGCCACATTCCTGCAAATCTGCCAAAAGATCTGTTCGACGCTGCTGTACACACAGGCCTAAGGGTGTACCGAGCACTTGGCTGCGACGGTATTGCCCGTGTCGATATGCTGGTAGATACCAAGGCTAAAAAAGTCTATTTCAACGAAGTAAATCCGCTTCCTGGCAGTCTCTATGCCCACAACTGGCAGCAGGCTGGCGTCAGTCGAGTTGAGCTGGTAGAAAAACTGATTACGTTTGCGCTTGCTCGTCACGCAGAAAAGGCCACGCACACCACCACATTCACTACGAATTTCCTAAAACAGTTCTAGCCATTGACAAGGACAGTCCTTGTCAATATGATGTGGGGGTGCCGAGCCGTAATACGATTAAACAGTTGGTAGAGAATGGTGTATACCATGTTTACAACAGGGGGGTTGAGCGAAGATTGGTATTCATTGATTCTGACGATTACAAAACGTTTCTGAATCGCCTAGATCAGCTCCTCTCGAACCCAGACCACCTCAATACGGCAAGAAGACGGGGCAGGCAAGGTGGCGACAGGCTCCAGTCGTACCATGGCAAGGTTGAGTTGCTTGCATACTGCTTGATGCCGAATCATTTTCATATGCTATTGCATCAAATCGAACAAGACGTGCTACCTCGTTTTATGAGTTCACTCATGACAAGTTATTCAATGTACTTCAACCGTAAATACGATAGGGTTGGCGCTTTGTTTCAGGGTCGTTATAAAGCGGCTTTCATAGATAATGATTCGTACTATATGCATATTTCAAGATACATTCATCTAAACCCGATTGATATATCGAAGCCCTACGAGGCCTACCCATTTTCGAGCTATTCCAGCTATATGTCCCGCTCAGGACCTGAGTGGCTAAACTACGGCAAAGTACTCGAAATGTTTGCCTCGCCAGTAGCCTATAAACTTTTCACTGCTGAGTACGCCGATTCATTCCATGTCCTCGAAGAACTCTACACCCTAGAATGATTGACAAGGACTGTCCTTGTCAATCGGCGATGATAGAATAAGGGAATGAAACGCTACAATCCGAAAGAAATTGAACCAAAGTGGCAAAGTGCGTGGGACAAAGAGCAGGTCTACAAAGCCGACCTAAACTCCACGAAGCCCAAATACATCGCAATGAGTATGTTCAACTACCCTAGCGGGGCGGGTATACACATTGGCCATGCCATGAACTACACCATCAGCGACGTCATGGCGCGGTTCAAACGCCAACAGGGTTTTGAAAGCTACCACCCCGTAGGTTGGGATGCATTTGGTCTGCCTGCCGAAAACTATGCCATTAAAGCTGGTGTGTCGCCGCAGCAGAGCATGGCGAAGATTATCCCCAGCTACCACACCCAGTACAAAGCCATGGGCTGGAGTAACGACTGGAGCAAAGAAATCAGCACACACCTGCCCGAATACTACAAATGGACACAGTGGATTTTCTGGAAAATGTACGAACAAGGCCTGGCGTATCAGGATGCGCGCATGCAGTGGTGGTGCACCAAGTGCCAAACAGTGCTGGCGAACGAGCAAGTCATAGACGGCAAATGCTGGCGACACGACGCAGCCGACGACCCGATGGTAGAGAAAAAAGAGGTGAAGCAATGGTTTTTCAAGATCACGGACTATGCCGATGAACTGCTTCAAGCCACGCACGACCTAGACTGGTCAGACGTGGTCAAAACCGCCCAGGTGAACTGGATAGGCAAAAGCGAAGGCGCGGAGGTAGATTTTGCTCTGGCCGATACCGAGCAGCTCAATTTTGTGATCTTGCATGGCTACACGGGGGCCAATGACAAAAACTTCATACCGTGGTTGAAAACCGAGCTGGAATCACGCGGTCACCGTGTGCAGGCGCCGCAGTTGCCTCACACCGATCAGCCGACTGAAGAAGAGCAGGTCGATTTTGTCCTGAAAAACTGCCAGTTCGATGCCCACACGGTATTGATTGGTCACAGTCTCGGTGGGGTTGTCGCCATGAAGGCTCTCCAGAAACTGTCCGGGGCTATTCATAGTCTGGTTCTTGTTGCGCCAGCCATCGCTGAACCATATCGCTCTGAAGCGTACGCACATAAAAATAGGGCTTTCCTAGACGCATTTGATATGACTTACGACTTTGCGGTCCTGCGCCAAAAGGCCTTGCGACGCGTCATCCTCTCTGACAGTCGTGAAGCCGACCTACGCAAAGCGTATCTCCTTGATCTTGCCGACAAGCTTGGTGCAGAGTACGAGGAGACGCCTGCGAGCGAGCGACACTTCACTGCTAGGCAAGAGCCGTTTATCCTCCGTCACGCCGTACCGCACATAAGTGTCTTTACCACGGCACACGATACGATATTTGGTGCAACATTCATGGTGCTTGCGCCAGAGCATCCTCTGGTGGCTCGGTACGGCCAGCTGGCGGACAACGCTGTCGATATCGAAGAGTACCTTGCAAAAGTCGCGCGCAAGTCAGAGCTCGAACGTCTGTCAGATAAAACGAAATCAGGCGTGCCTATAGAAGGTCTTTTTGCGATTAATCCGTTCAATGGCGCCAAAATACCCATCTGGACAGCTGACTATGTGCTGACCGGCTATGGCACAGGCGCGGTGATGGGCGTCCCGGGTGAAGATGAGCGCGACTACGAATTTGCGCAGAAGTTTGGTCTGCCGATCATTTTTACGACAGAGCAGCAAGAGTTTGTTTCCTACAGCGACGAAATAAAGCCAAACCGAAAAAAATATAAACTTGCTCATTCAGGTGAGTTTGACGGCATGGATTTTGAGGTTGGCCGTCAAGCAATGCTCGATGCACTTCTGGCGAAGGGCGCCGGAGAAGCGGTAACACAGTACAAAATCCGCGACTGGAGTGTCAGTCGGCAGCGGTACTGGGG
>JBGAWL010000044.1:0-5803 GCA_044227625.1 Saccharimonadales bacterium (SeqCode)
AATCAACCAGCCTTCGCTAGTGCTGATACACCCAACCTCGCTGATTTTGTCTTTCAAGGCACTCCACATTTAGGCATAGGCCTGCTTGGAGGTGCTTTACTGCTTAGTGGGTTTGAGCAGTTTATGGAACGTCGAACTCAGCGCAACTCAGAATAGAACTTTAGGATTATGTTTGTTTTTTGGCGCCGAAGGCGAGGTCGCCAGCGTCGCCGAGGCCTGGGACAATGTACTTTTGGTCGTTGAGCTCCGGATCTGTGGCCGCGCACCAGATGGCTGCGTCTTTGTAGCCGCGCTGTTCTAGGCCAGCACGTACGGCATCCACCCCCGCTTGCGCAGCAATGGCCACAACCACGTGGATGTTGCTGGGCTGCCCGCCTTCGGCGATAAACTTGTCTATGCCATCGAGCAGGGAAGCGCCAGTTGCGAGCATGGGGTCGGCAACAATCAGCAAGCGGCCGGTTACATCTGGGCAGGTGCAATAATCTGCCTGAATGGTAAAGTCACCATTTGCGTCGTGTTTACGGTAGGCCGCAAGGAAGGCGTTATCTGCCTGCGGAAACACCTGCATGACACCGTTCCACAGCGGCAAACCAGCCCGAAGTATGGTCGCCACAACTGGTTGCTGGTTCAGTCTGTACCCGTGGGTTTCTTGCAGCGGCGTTTCAATAGCGATTTTCTCATAATGCAGCGTTTTGCTCAGTTCGTTTGCTAGCAAAAACCCCACCCGTTCCATGGTGCGCCGAAACCGCTCGCGCTCGCCGTGAACCTCCACATCGCGTAAATCTGTCATGCACTCAAGGATATTCCCGCCCAAATCACTTATATTATGCATTGTAACCATTGTCACCTCCGTTTGCACCTATTGTAATCGCCATGTCTTCTCAAGTCGAGCCAAAACTCCTTTACGTTTTGCGAGACTAGGCGACATACTCAATTTGTACTACTATTATGTACAGATATGGGACATGCCAAACACGCTGCAAACACGACTGCTCACGCCGACAGAGGCGTGTTAGGCTATGGCTCGAACCCAGAAGCCCGCTTCATTCGCGACCATGCCACGCTACGAGCCTATGTGGAAGCACTGAAGACGCTTGGAATGAAGATTGTCCTTACCTCCGGCACCTTTGACCTTATACACGTAGGTCATGCACGGTACATGGAACGAGCAAAATCTTACGGCGATGTCTTGATTGTCGGCGTCGACTCAGACGCAAAGGTAAAAAAACGCAAAGGACCGACCCGACCGATTGTCCCAGAGGAAGAGCGCGTCCAAATGCTAGCCTTTTTGCGCTCGGTCGACCTCATTACGCTCAAACACATCGATGACCCAAAGTGGAACCTAATAAAATTGGTCGAACCAGACACTCAAAAAACTAGAAAAATACTGCGGCAAAGTTATAGTTTTAGCTCCGCAAGCCACCACCTCTACCTCCGCTCAAATACGACGTATGCAAATAAGCTGGAGTGCAAACATCGTCGAGCCGCTTACAGAAGTTCTTCGGCACGACAGCCTGCCAACGGCCTCTAAGGCTATCATAGAAAAAATTGTCCACGGCGTAAAACGAGCAAAAAAATAGTATGGACCAGCAGATAATCATTTGTTATGTTCCAGTCATTCACTCGGGGTACTTAGAGCTTTTTAATACGTACCCTCGCGCCACTATCGGTGTTTTAGGTGATACAGTGCTCAAAAAGCGGTTTGATTACCTCCGTAAAGACGTTCGTGCCTTGCGACCAAACATTGCTGCGGGGATACTATCGGGCATGAAACGGAGAGCCGTAGTGCTTGAAGAAAACGACCTTGCCAATATGCTGAAATCGCCTGAAATCATTATGCCCGACGACGATATCAGCCATATTCTTGCAGAAGAATTTAATGTAACTCAGGCTGTTTTTGTACCGGTCTTTCTGCGTTGGGACAGAAAAGCCGTGGACACAAATCAAACCGTGCAGCCCGACAGAACTATTGAGCTTCCGGCAGACGACAAAGTCGTAACGGCGCTTTATGAAGAGGCAAGCAAAAGTACCAACTGGTGGCGGAATGTCGCCGCCGCCATTGTTGAAAACGGAGCAGTGCAGTCTGTAGCACACAATAGTTCAGTGCCGACCGAATATTCATCTGCTGTTGATGGCGACCCACGCATAACGGCCAGTCGCGGGGCAAACATAGATACGTCCGTAGATATCCATGCCGAGGCACGGTTAATCGGTGAGGCCGCAAAACGAGGTGAAAAACTCGCGGGCAAGTCGCTGTACGTGACCACCTTCCCATGCCCCACGTGCGCAAAGTTAATTAGTGCGAGCGGCATCAAGCACTGCTACTTCGTAGACGGCTACGCAACTATAGACGGCCAGTCAATCCTGAAAGCAAACGGCATTGAAATACTAAAGATTGAGTCGTCGAGTATTTCCTCACCCTCGCGTCAAAAACCACGCGACTACCCGGCTAACTGATTTTGAACTTCACTTTCGCGTCGGCCGGTTTGTTTTTATCTGGCACAATAATATGGGCGTGCAAGTGATTTACCGAAGCACCATTATGCCGGACATCGCCAAAGCGCATCGCGAGACCCCCGAAATCTATCTTATATTCCGCAATAGCCCAGCGCACGTGTTCAAACAATTCTTCGCCTGCACCCGCCGGAAGCTCATCAATCGACTCGACATGCTTGCGCGCAATCGCCAGCAAATGCACCCTGGTGTGCTCATACGGCCACTGATTTGCCGTGATAACCCAATGTTCTCCCTCTCGAAGTATGGGAGTTTTGTGGTAGGTTGGCAAATGCTCTGCATCAAATGGGCATACCCCCGCATTAGCACTGGCCTGCATGACTTGTCGCTGATCATCGTGGCGCGCATTATCCATATTTATGAAATCTTTAGCCATACAACATTTCCTCTTAGCTTAACTGAAAGCAATTATACATGAGCGCAGCGAACGAGCCGACAGGCGAGCCGAACGAGTCGACAGGCGAGCTTTAGGGCAAGAGGAGAGCTTGTTTGGATTCACTCCAAACAGGCGAGGAGAGCAAGGCTCTCCTATTATATTCAGACGGCAGTTCCACCCATACGAATTGGTGGATGTGCAGTGTACTCTTCGATTGAAAAATGTTCTGTACGAAAATCTTCCAACCGCTTCACGCTTGGGTCAACCTTGAGCATAGGGAAGGGATAGGCCGGCCGGCTTAATAGTTCATCGACCATAGCCGCGTGTTGATCATACATGTGGGCGTTTGAGATAACGTGCACCAACTTGCACGGCTTATAGCCTGTTACCTGCGCCACCATAATGAGTAGAAGGGCGTAGTGCACCATGTTGAATGGGACGCCTATGGGCACGTCGCCACTGCGCTGAAAATGAACGAGCGACATCTCACCGTTTTTGACGTCTATGTTGTAGTGTTGCAAGCCGTGGCACGGCACGACAAGCACCTTTTGCTGGCGGCCGGGTGCGCGAGATATGTACTGGGGTATGAAAGGCGTAATTATGTGGGTGCGCAGCTCTGGCCGTGCCTTCATTTGCTCTATCATCACGGCGTACTGGTTAAACCCACCTTCTTCCAGAGTAGGAAAATCGTGAAACGCAGCTCCGTACGAGCCGGGGCCAAGGTCGCCCAGTTCCAACCCGCGTTTTTTGGCTTTTGCTTCATCCATAGTCCAAGGTTTCCAGAACTTACAACCATAGGCCTCCAGCTCTTGTTGAGTTCGCGCCCCATTTATGAAGCCGATGATTTCGCCGACCGATTGCTTTACCATGCCAGCAAGCTCCCGGTGTGCTTTGTCCGACTCATACGCCGCAATAGCTTCTGGTGTTGAGACCTTGGTAAGGTCACGCTCAGTTATCAGCGGGAACCCGTTTTCAAGGTCGTATTCAAGAATTGCACCAAGCACCTCTGTAGAACCTTCATCCATGCCAGACTGGGCAGGATTGCCGGTTTCTTTTATGCGACGAAGCAACGTTTTGTACTGTTCGTCTGGCGTGCGAACTTTTTTATATGCAACTGGCGAAACATGGGTAGTTATATCTGACATCCAAACCTCCACTTAGTCTTTACTAGTATACCACTAGAGTCAGACCCGTTCGTAGACAACAAAGTCGTAATTGTACTGGTTTTTTTCGTCGCTCGAGTGTTTTTCGCGGGAAGCTTCGCGCCAGATTCCCGGGTCAATAGCAGGGAAGTGAGCATCACCGTCTATGCGGGCATGAACTTCGGTTACATACAACCGGTCTGCCATGTGGATTGTGGCCGCGTACACCTGCGCTCCGCCAATGATGAAGATATCGTCGCCCAAACTACGGATATTTTCAATGTCGTGAATAATCTCAACACCATGGCTAGTAAATGCCGAGTCTCGCGTGAGCACCACATTGCGGCGGTTCGGCAGTGGTTTTCCAAGACGCGTCAAAATAGACTCGAACGTCGTTCGCCCCATCACCACAGTATGTCCAGAGGTGATTTCTTTGAAGTGTTTTAGGTCGGCAGGCAAATACCACGGTAGGTCATTCCGTGACCCAATGACATTACCTTCCGCCACCGCAACAACTATCGCTACCATGTATCTAGTATAGCGAATACCCTGGCTTCCTCCCACATTTTCGGGTCCTGTATCAATTCTGTCCCAGCTGGGACAGTATTGATACTTTGGATGAGGTGTTTTACAGGGAAAGGGGGAGGTGTATAATGAGCGGTGAATTATGAGTCGTGGCAAATATATTGTACTAGAGGGCGCTCAGGGCGTTGGAAAGTCCACCATTGCCAGTATGGTTTTGCACGAGTTGCAGCAGCTTGGTATATCTGCGCGTACCATGCACGAACCGGACGGCAAGGCAGATGCTACGACCAGAGAAATACGCCGTCTTACCCAAGACCCCAAGTACCCCATGAACACCCGTACCGAGGTACTGCTGTACAACGCCGCTCGCAGCCAGTCGCTTGAAACGGTTCGTGCCGCCCGTGACAGTGGCGATATTGTCATTGTGGACCGCAGTTACCTTACTACGCTTGCCGTCCAGTTTTATGGCAGAGGCGACATACAGGATTATCGGCGCCTAAATGACATTGTTTCCTTCGCAGTCGGCGATATGTGGCCGGACATGACCATTGTGCTCGATGCACCTGTGCAAATGCTGCACGAACGCGCCAAAAAACGCGGCGAAACCGAGCGCTTCGACAACCTACCCCCTGAAACGCTTGAACGCATACGAGCCGGTTACCTCTGGGAGGCGAAGCAGCGAAACATGCCCGTAGTATATGCAACTGGTCGTGTCGATGAGGTTTTTGAAGCAGTCTGGAGGCATATTGCGGTACTACTTGAGCTCGAGAGTACCACCGAAACCGAACCGACGCCTATTGCCGCGGTGCTCGCAAAAAGCCCAGCCGCAGCAGTTCTTACCGCCAAACAAAATACTGAACCAAGTCGTGAACCACATACATACTACATCCCACCGAGCCTCCCCGACGATGTGCAGTGCGACTACTGTGACGATATAGAACGGATGCTTACCAATCGACGCAAACTGGTGCATAAGCTTGCGACCCATATGCGAGCGGAAAATACAGCCATGCAAGATGAGACAGTTGCAAAAAAAGCAGCGCTCAAGCTGCTAAGACCGCTCCTTCCGGTGGCGTGCGCCCGTGAAGAACTGCGAAACCATCTATTTACAACCGAACCCTTAGAACTTTCTACCGACATAAAAAAACGCCTGCCAAATGGATTCGCTAGCAGTACCGAACGCGTCCGGCTTGTCAGCTACGCCCCTCGCAACGAGCTCGAGCTACTGCCCGGCATGCTATATGAG
>JBGAWL010000045.1:0-5793 GCA_044227625.1 Saccharimonadales bacterium (SeqCode)
GCTCAACGGGTAAGACGAACGATGGTGTAACAAGAACGCTTGAAGCTCGAATAGGTGCAGCATCAGTTGCGAGTTATGGTTTGCTTGCCGATGTTGAATTCTGGTTTGGTGACTCAGAGACAGCGAACGGGCCGGTATTCTCAAACCAAGGAGTTCATATGGACGGACCAAATACAGATACGGTTGGTAGTGCCAATGATGACTACGTTCCCAAAGTAAGTTACGGTGGTGATGGCTCTACGAAAAACGGCGTTTGGTGCAGTACAAGTGTCATAAACCCGAACTGCGTAACTCGTGACAAATCGAATTGGCTGTATCCTCGTCCCATCATTGACTTCAACCAAGTGACCGGAGCCTTATGTACAATGAAAAAAGTTGCTTTTGCTAACGACAGTTCAACCGCCGGATACGCAAACCAAACGAACCCGTGCAACTTAGCACCAACGACGCGTACCGCTGCATATGTGCCACGATATAGCTCTAGCTCATTCAGTACCCGAAGAGGTTACTTTATTCAGCTAAATGCCAATAATACGTATGATTTGTATCGAGTCAGTAATGAAGATGACACGCAGACAGACTACACAACCGCCTTAACGCGCACTGTTGTTCAGACTGGTGTTGCGTTGCCAAGCTCGGGAGTCATATTTGTGGAAGATAACGTATGGGTCCGAACCGCATCAGCCTTCACGGGGCGCGTCACAATAGCGGCTGGCCGTCTTGGAAACGACACCAACACTGCCGATATTAACATAGCTGGAGAAGTTCGCTACAGTGCCAAGAATGGAACAGACGCTATTGGCCTTGTTGCTGAAAATGACGTGTTGATTGCTCCGTATGCTATCCCACGCACAGGCTCTTTTACGTTTGAAGTCGATGCCGCAGCTCTTGCGCAAAGTGGTTCGGTGACGTATCCGGGTGTTTACAAAGTGAATACAAGCCGGTGTACTCGGGGTTGGGTAAACCCAGACCAGAAGTTTGTCTATTACGGTTCGGTAGCCACCAGACAGTATTGGACATGGAACTATACACGCGGTAGCGCATGTGGTGATGCGGCGTATAGCTCTGCGCTTAATCGGTATATCTCTGGGGTCAGACAAACGACTACAGACTATGACTACAATCTGTACTATGCGCCGCCACCGAGCTACCCTATAACCGGGGGCTACGATATCTTAAACTGGCGAGAAGTCATTACCAAACCATAGCAATACATTGTTTGTTGTAATAAATAATTACATGATGTAAATTGTGCATGAAAATCTTACAACACTTGCACTTTAACAGGGGTAAAATAACGTATATTATACAGCAAAACACTGGTCATAGACGTTGACTACCCCTGACTGACCCCCGTATGATGAAGTGGTATCGCTTTGGTCCCACAAAGCATTACAAATAAAAAACAAATAAAAATAAAAGGAGTTACGCATATGCGTAAAAAGCTTAGTGCACTTGTAGCTCTCTTTGTCGCAGCTGGTGTTTTGCTACCAACAGCAGCATTCGCCGCGACAAATACGAGCCTTTCACAAGTCATCAACCCAGGCACTCTCACGATTGATATCGTCGATGGTTCTGGTGTATCTGTTGTGAGCCCAGCGGTGGCTTTCCCAACAACAACATTTAGTTTCTCGTGTCAGACCCAGACCGCAACGTTTGGTACTGCTTCGCAGAAGGTTAAAGTTAGTAACCCGGTACTTTCTGGCGTAAAGGTTGACATCAACGCTCAGACCCCAGCTTCAGACAACTGGACAAATGGTTCTGAGACATATAGCTATAAAGACGCTGCAGGTTCTGGCTGTACAAACGGTCAGATGAGCATTAGTGGCGGTACGTTTACTCAGACTGCTGGTGCAAATGCTCCTACACACACACTGCCTGGCGGTGCGTTTAGTAGCACTTCTCCTGTAACGCTCATGAACAACACGAGCACAACTGCCTGGGAAGGTGAACTGACTGGTTACACGTTGAGCCAGAAAATCCCTGCCGAACAGGCCGATGGTAGCTACAGCCTTACGATGGTTGTTTCGGCTATTGCCCAATAAACCAAAAGCGGTTCTAGAAAAAATGACTGAAAGCATGTACAGTAAAGAGCAAGATGAAAAAACGCTTGCAAACGTTGGGACCACTGCTCGCTGTAGGCATCCTGCTCTTTACCCATGCTTCAGTTTTAGCTCAGGCCGGTTCAATCGGCATAGCTCCCGCCAATCCGAAGGTTGGTAACCTTCGTTCTCGAAGCATTTTTATACACACCTTAAAGGGTGGTGAGACGGTGGAGGATGGTGTTCGGGTCTTCAACTACACAAAAGAACCTCGAACGGTGAAGATTGATGCGGTTGACTCTGTCGCTGCAGTCGATGGCTCGTTTTCTTGCAAGCAGAATAGCGAGAAGAAGACAGATGTAGGCCAATGGATACGGCTCTCTCGGAATGAGGTTGTTGTACAGCCAGGAGAAAACGAGACCGTACCTTTTACTATCACTGCTCCAAAAGACGCTGGTCCGGGTGAGCACGGAGCCTGTATTACTGCACAAGATACAAAAAATACTGGCTCAAAAAAGGAGGGTGGCATTGCGCTTGGTTTTCGTAACGCTATACGAGTCGCAATAACGGTTCCGGGTAAAATTGTAAAACAACTCACAATACAAAAGGTTGTAGTAGATCGGAACGAAAAAGGCAACTACACCGTCTCGCCAGTCAGTAAAAACACTGGAAATGTATCGCTCGATGTGACGACGCGCGTACAGCTAAGGAGCGTTTTTGGCCAGGAGACGCCAGTTCAGAAGGCAACCTATCCAGTTATTGCGGGCGCAACGACAGGGTGGGCGTTTGAGTTTAAGCGACCTTTTTGGGGTGGTATATACAAAGCGCAGACTTCCATTGCGTACGATTCAGATACAAATACGGGTATTGGTGATGCGACCGGTCAAGAACGAAAAGTCAGAGCAGCCACTGGCTATTTCATTATGATGCCAACCTGGCAGGCGCTTGCGGTGGAAATTGCGGTACCGTTTGTGCTTATTTTTGCACTTATTACGTTCCTGTATCGACGAAAATTGCGCCGTATTGCACAAAAACGACTCCATAAATACACAGTTGTACCGGGAGATACCGTTATGTCGATTGCGGAAGTGCATGGGATTGATTGGAAGCAGCTTGCCAAAATTAATTCTATCAAGCCGCCATTTCTTATTGACTACGGCCAGGTGCTGTTACTGCCTCAGCCAAAAAAACGCCTACGGCGCAAACGGACGGCTCACAAAGGTGCGTGGGTAGTTGATAGCGCGGTGTCGTCCCCGATGGCTGCCGAACAATCCGCCCAAATGCTGGTTGCGCCTTCGTCTCCCGCGCCTGCGCCAGCTCAGTCCGAAACCGCCTGGCAGGCGCCAATTGCACAAACGCAGCCGTCTGCACCACTGCCCGAGAGGTATCCTGTGTCGCCTCATGTCCAAAATCCGGCATTTCCAGAGCCGGAGGATGCTGAATTCCCGGACTGGCGCGAAGGCGCAAGCGACGAAGAACTGCGTAACCTCGGTGTTCTAACCGATAGCGGTGCAGTACCGGCCTTAAGCAGTTCTTGGAATCTTGAGGCAGATGAACCTGAATCGCCAAAACCAAAAAAAAGCACCCGAAAAAAGGTGGTTAAACGTGCGCCACGGAAAACTCCAGCAAAACGCTCTGCGAAGAAGTAATTGCCGCAAACATTATCAGGGGTGCTATACTGTGTTTGCGCTAATGCTTATGGGATTGTTGAGAATGCAAAGAAACACACACAAGCGGTATTTGGGTAGTATCAAACTTTCACAAAGGCTGGGTGTTTTTGCGGTCGTGCAAATACTGGTGCTGTCACTTCTTTCTGCACTGTTCATTACGCCTAAGGCATATGCGGCAAACTTTAGTATGCGCACGGGATACTACCTAGGTACGGGTAGCTCAAAAACCATCAGCGGTCTGGGCTTTCAGCCGGAGCTTGTGATTATCAAGGCGTCTACAACTGCTGGCGTTGGGGTTTTTAAAACGAGTGCTATGGCAGCAGCTAATACTGCATTTTTTAGTGCCACGGTAGACAATACTGCGACAGCGATTTCCTTTACAGCCGATGGTTTTACGGTGGGGGCGCTAGCGAACGTCAATAATGCCAATGTTTTGTACCGATGGGAAGCCTTTAGTGGTTCGGACTGCTCCGCGACAGGCTATTTTTGTGTCGGAGCTTACACTGGCAATGGGGCTGCCAGCCGCACGATAACCACTGGTTTTCAGCCCGATATGATAACGGTCAAGCGCTCAACTGCCGTGGGCGCACATTTTCGCACAACTGCTATGGCCGCAAACAGAACCGAGTTTTTCACGACAACTGCTGCAAACACAACCGGTGCGTACATAGCAAACAGGACTGCCACGGGCTTTACTGTGGGGGCAACGGACAATGCTACGGGAGGAACGTACAACTACATAGCCTTTCGTAGTGGTGGCGGTACGTTTGCCCAGGGGTCATACACCGGCAATGCTACGGCGAGTACGAATATTACGGGGCTTGGGTTTCAGCCAGATACGGTAGTCATAAAAAACAGCACAAGCGCCACTGCGAACAATCGCCGTTCAATCATCTACACTGATAAACACTTCGGTAATTTAGCGAGCTACCTCAGCGATTCGGTGGCAGATGCGACAAATATGGTGCAAGGAATGGTAACTGATGGCTTTACTCTTGGGGCTGGCAGCAACACAAACGAGAGTGGCACGACTATGTACTGGTTTGCATTCGGTGGTGCGCCGAGTTTTGGTAGCGCGAGCGGGTCTTTTTCTATGGCACAAGGTACGTACACGGGCAACGGTGCAGCGCGGTCGGTGACAGGAATCGGTTTTGCCCCGGACCTCGTGCTCATAAAAGACAATGCGGCGAACCATGCAGTTTTTCGTATACGTCAGATGCCCGGCGATGCGACAGCTTACTTGGGTTCTGCGACGGCAGATTTTACGGGGGGTATTACTTCGCTAGACGCCACGGGCTTTAGTCTGGGCACGAGCATGGTGGTGAATACGAATGGCAACACATACCACTGGCAGGCATTTGGTAATGCGTATGAATCAGATACGAACAGTGGCGCAGCTGACTTTGCGACAGGGGTTTACTATGGCAGCGGACTCACCGCGCGTCCGGTTGCGGACATACCATTTCAGCCTGATTTCGTTGCCCTGAAGCGCAATAGCACAACTGCCGGGGCATTTCGCACCAGTGCGTACGCCGGTGACCTTAGCAGTTTTTTTGCCGCTACAGCCGAAACGGCTGGGGTTATTCAGTCGCTGAATACGAGTGGGTTCACCGTGGGCAATAATGCTGCTTCAAATACGAGCGCATCGCTCTATCGCTGGTTTGCGTTCAAATCAGGCACAAACTTTAGTGTTGGTACATACACAGGAACCGGTGTTGCTGGGCGCCAGGTCAGCGCTCCTTTTTGGTCAGACCTCATATGGGTGAAACGTTCGACAGCAGTTGCTGGGGCGCAGCGGCCATCTACACTTACGGGTGGTAACGCACAGTATCTTACGAACACAGCAAATGCCGCAAACCTGATAACAAGTATAAATGCCGGTGGTTTCACGGTGGGCACAAGTACCTCAACCAATACGAATGGTGGTACGTATCGCTATGCCGTGTGGCGGGTGCCGCCGACTGGCGCACTCACTGTCGATATTGTGGACGCAGGTGGCGCTACCGTTGCATCGCCGTCGGTAAGTTTTGCTACTCAGGGACTGATTTTTAACTGCACGGAAAGTACCGCAGCATTGGGGG
>JBGAWL010000046.1:0-5730 GCA_044227625.1 Saccharimonadales bacterium (SeqCode)
CTCGAACAGCTTCACCAGGCCTACGGCCTGATGCTATGGGGTAACAGGGGTGGGGTTTAGAAGTGTGGGTGGTTCAGTATTTTTAAATAGTTTTATTGTATCTTTTAACAATGATATGTTAAAATAGAAATATGAAAATTGGATATGGTGGCGGGCTGCCATTGGCGCAGAGGAAATTTCTGAGTGAGATTGGGCTCAGCGAAGATGCGGTGGAGTTATATGCAAAGTGTTTGGCGGCAGGCAAACTTACGGCATCGCAGGCATCAGCGAGTGCAGGGGAGTATCCGTCGGCGCAGTACCGGTTGTTTTACCGGCTCGAGCAGTATGGGTTGGTATGGGAAGAAAAAGGGTGGCCAAAGTTGTTTCATGTGGTGCCTCCTCAGCTTGGCTTTCCGGCCGCACTGCGTACCAGAAAAACAGAGTTAGATGATGCTGCGAGGGCCGCAAACAAAGTGGTCGAAGAGCGTAGAGAAGCTGGGCTGCGGCTACTTATGGGCAAAGAGGCGCTGTACCAGGAATATGCTAAGCTTACGCCCCAGGCGCGCTATACCATAGACCTCTATACAATAGGCATTGCATACTCGCCGGAACTCGTTGCCGTACAAAAAGCAGCCGTACGCAAAGGGGTGCGCATACGCCACATTGTCCAGGAAGTGAAGCTAAGCAATCTATACGTCGTAACTACGTGGCAGAAACTGGGGGTAGAATTGCGCAAAAGCCAGGCAGAGCGGGGGTTTCACCTCATGGTATTTGATGACAACCTTGCAATAGCTAGCTTTAGTAACCCAGCCGATACCGAAGATCGCCTGAGCCTCATTACTGAAAACCCATCAGCATTGGCTATGTTTCGACGGTACTTTGAAGGTTTATGGGAGAGTTCCCGAGAACTATCTTTGTAGTTTACTTTTGCCTGACTTCGGCGGACAATGTAAGGGTAAGCAGGAGGGGAATGGGATGAAAATGACAGATGAAAATAACCCTAACGAGGTGAAAATATCGAGTACCAAGGCGGTAACACTGCGGGTGAACCCGTGGTGGTTGAGCGCGGTGCTCGCTGTCGGGCTACTCGCCGCAGTAGTATTGTGGCGGCCGTGGGATAGTCAACCGAGCGCTAGTGACCGCACCGTGAGCGTGAGTGGCAGTGCAACGCTGAAAGCAGAACCAGATGAATACGTTTTTTCTCCAAGTTATGAATTTAACAATGTCGATAAAGCAGCTGGCCTAAAGGAACTTACAGCGAAAAGTGATGAAGTTGTAGCTGGCCTTAAGAAAGCCGGTGTGGCCGATAAAGACATCAAAACAAATGCAAGCGGCTACCGCGATTATTACTACTACAACGAAGAAACAAAAAATCACACTTACACGCTCCTAATAACGGCAATAACCCATACGCGCGACGCGGCGCAAAAGGCGCAAGGCTATCTGCTGACGACAAATCCTAGTGGCGCGGTAACGCCGCAGGCGACATTTAGTACAGCTAAACAGAAAGAGCTCGAAGCAAAAGGTCGCGACCAAGCCACCAAAGAAGCTCGAGCTAAAGCTGACCAGCAGGCAAAAAATCTTGGGTTTAAGCTCGGAGCGGTGAAGACGGTATCAGATAGCAACAATGGTGGCTACCCAGTGCCGATTTTGATGGAAGGGGATGTAAAAGCCTCGCCCAGTAGTGGCAGTACAAGCCTTGCCGTCCAACCCGGTGAAAACGACCTAACCTACACCGTCGAGGTGACGTACTATATAAGATAAAAAATGTGTCTTATGCTGCCAGGGAGTCTGGCAGTGGGGTGGTTGATCGTTGACGGCTAAAGATTGGCGTAACGGGCATTGGGTCGAATTTAAAGTCGTCTTGGCCGGAGATTTCTCCTGATTCAACCTGGGAAATCATTTGCTCAGCCTGTTCTGCATAGTGTCGAGCTACTATCTGGCTACGACGCCAGGAAACAGCAACATGGCCGAATGCAAGGGCGCCAAGCGCAAAACGAACCAAAGGACGGTTCACTTCCGCAGTTCCTGCTGCGAAGCCCAGACCTAGCATCTCCTCGACCATAGCTTCTTTGCCAGCAATATCAACTGGTACGACAAGTTTCTCGGCTTTAAGTCCTTGTGCCGACAGAGCATTTTCATATTTTTCGTTTGTCTTTGCATACCAGTTAGCTTTCGACGAACCTTTGTACACACTTACTGCAGCAGCAGCTTTCGCAAGATATGATGTTTTTTTGCCAGCGAGAATGCCAGTTGCCATTTCGGCTGCGTAGGCAAGATCTGCGGCGGGGTCTAGTTTCTCACCATGTATAGTACTACCACGGTCTTTCAGTACTTCGGGCACAGTCGCCACTTCACCCAGCTTTGCGATCATTTTGTCCCAGAGGCGTGCACCGACGCCTTCCATATCTGTGGCGGCACCCAAAGCACCGTATAAAAGTGAGCCATCCTTGCCTGTAATAAGTTTGTACGCCGCTACGGCGCCCAGAATAGGACGCGAAACAGATAAAGCGTTCGCTAAAGTCCCTTTCTTCCTGGAAGTAGGGCGAGATTTTTCGCCACTACCCTGAAATCTTTCAACAACCGGTCTGTAGACTCCCATGATCGCTATAAATTATAACACATATACAAAAATTAAGCAATCTTTTGTTCTATGCCCACTCTTTCGGTACAATAGAGGTCATATGGCGACACTACAAGATTATCGGAATGAGCGGCTGCGTAAGCTGGAAGATTTGAAAAAGCTGGGAGTTAACCCCTATCCGGCGCGTTCGGCTCGAACGCACAGTATTCCTGCGGTGCACGAGCAGTTTAGTCAGCTGGAGGGGCAGACGGTTACTGTTACTGGTCGGATTGTGTCTATCCGTAAGTTTGGGAAGCTTGCGTTCATAGTCATAAAAGACCAAAGCGCACAGGAGTTACAGCTCATTTGGCGGCGTGATGATGAAAAACAGGCTGACTACGCAGACAGCGAACTATCCCAGCGCGACATTCCGCTACTCGACAGCGGCGATTTTATAGAAGCCACCGGGGTGGTGGCGCGGTCGCAAACCGGTGAAGAGTCGGTAGAGCTGACGAAACTACGCTTGCTCACCAAATCACTACGTCCACTGCCGAACAAAATAGATGGCTTTACCAACAAAGAAGAACGCTTTCGCCGCCGCTACGTAGACATGAACGTGAACGAACATGTGCGGCAGCGGTTTATTCGCCGCAGTAAGTTTTGGCAGGCGACTCGTGAATTTCTGCAGGCCGAGGGCTTTACAGAAATCAACATTCCCATACTGGAAAACGTGGCTGGCGGGGCAGATGCAACACCATTTGTGACCCACATGGATGCGCTTGACCAAGATTTCTACCTTCGTATTTCGCACGAGCTACCCCTAAAGCGACTGCTGGTAGCTGGGTACGAAAAAGTGTTCGACATAGGCGCGCGGTTTCGAAACGAAAACTACAGCGACGAACACCTCCCCGAACACGTTGCCATGGAATGGTACTGGGCGTACGCCGACTGGGAAAAGGGCATGGAACTTACCGAGCGGCAAATTCGGGCGGTGTGTGACGCCACGTGGGGCACACGGCAGTTTACGCTGGCCGATGGCACGCAGGTAGATTTTGGGGCAGACGACACGCATTTTCCGCGCATTAGCTTTGTGTCGGTACTCAAAGAGCAGTACGGCATAGACGTGTTCGAATCACCCATGGAAGACATACAGGCAAAGCTCCGCGAACATAAGCTTGAAGTAGAAAAGCAAGATAATCGCCTTCGCAGTCTCGATAAGCTTTGGAAAAACTACCGCAAAACCCTTGCTGGCCCGGCTTTTCTCGTAGACATGCCAACGTTTATGCAGCCACTAGCCAAAATGCAGCCAGGCGACCCTCGCCTTACCGAGCAGTTTAACCTGGTGTTTGGTGGTAGCGAAATGTGCAAAGCCTTTAGCGAGCTCAATGACCCGATAGATCAGTACCAGCGTTTTCTTGAGCAGCAAAGCTTGCGTGACGCTGGCGATGCCGAGGCGCAGATGATGGATATAGACTTTGTGGAGGCACTGGAATACGGCATGCCACCAGCTTGCGGGTTTGGCTGGAGCGAACGAGTCTTTTGGTCACTCGAAGGTGTGAGCGCACGCGAAGGCGTGGTGTTCCCGCAGTTGCGCGCCGAAGTCGATGCCACCACCAAAGCCGTCTATCCGGAACTATATAAAAAAGCAGATGTTTGATATTACGGACGAATCGTTTCACGAGCTTATAGACCGCGCGTTTGAGTCGCTGCCAAAAACGCACCGTGACCGGGTGAAAAATGTGGCCATTGTCACGGCAGACGAACCAACCGAGCAGCAGCGGCGTGAGCTGAAACTGCATTGCAACCAGACGCTGTTAGGGCTGTACAGCGGTGTACCGCTCCCGCAGCGCCAGGGCAGGGAGCCGCTTGTGCCAGATGTCATCACGCTGTTTAAATTCCCGCTCCTAGCCGAAAGCTATGACCAAGCGTCTTTGTACGAAAACATTCGCCACACTTTGTGGCACGAGGTTGCGCACTACTACGGTCTTGACCACTCCCAGATTCACAAGCTTGAGAAGTAAGACTTTTAGTGTTACTACGGGGCTATTGATACCACAAAATGCCACACTTTTTATCCGGCCGAGTAGAAAGTGTGGCAAGTGGTTGCTGTGAAATGAAAATGCCCGCATAAATTGAGCAGGCATTTTCTATGTGCTGAAGAACTATTCTTTTGGTGTAGTATGAGTGGGACCGGCAGCTTTGCCGAGGTACGCTGGGCGAATCTGGAACAAAATCCAAAAACCTATGGCTGTAAAAACAAGACCAAATAGGAACGAGCCAAAGCCTTGACCATCAACAAAGAGCATAAGAACTGAGTACGCCACACTTAAAAGACTCACATAAAACAGATAATTCCACCCAGTCTTTTTGTGCTCTTTTAGCGGTGCATACGCCATGAAGTAAACGAGTGCGCTTACCACGCTAAATGCCATTGCGAGCAATACAAAAAGCGTAAGTTCGTTCGTAGAGACAACTTCACGTCCTCCGTAGGCTTTATTCAGCTCGTTTGCAAAGTCTGCTAGGCCATTTGTAACGCGGGTTGCGTTCCATAGGCTCCATGCGCCAAACAGGCTGAGTATTGCGCCAATCATGGTTAGTACGTGGGCATAACTTACAAAGAAATCATATAAGCCCTTCGGCATCTTGGGTGCTTGTTTACCAAACACATCGTTAAGTTGTTTTTCTATACCGCTAACATCTGCCATCACTACCTCCTTAGTTATACCTGTATTGTACCGCTTTTCCGCAGCAAAGAAATGTACGATTTCTTACATAAAACCTCCGGGTAGCTCCGATGAATGGTATAATATTAGCTAATTGTTTATGACAGCGTCACCTTCTGGTTCTACTGAGTTCGCCTCAAGCGGTACAGGGGACTGTTTATCTTGGCGAGTTCCTATTTCTTCGCCGGAACAGCTGCAGGCCTCCCTTTCCGCAGCATTCCCCCTGATGGGCTATGTGCATAAGGAGCAGCGCCTGGTCGAATTTCCCATTATTAGCACGGACGGGAGCGAGGAGAGGATTGCGACTCTAATGCCTTACTACATGAATAAAAATGACCCAAGCGCGGTTGGCGTTTGGGGCGTGCGACTTGAAGGTCAAAATGATATTCGCATTACTGTTACGCCCGACGGAAAGGGTATCCCAAGTTTTACGTTAACTCAAAAGGGCATTAACAATGGCATAGA
>JBGAWL010000047.1:0-5246 GCA_044227625.1 Saccharimonadales bacterium (SeqCode)
GGAAGATGCTGTCATGGTAGGTGATTCGAGTAGTGATGTACTCGCAGGAGAAGCGGCGGGCACTTACACGATTCGTCTCATGACCGAACTGCACAAACATGACCCCAAAATAAACTATATGCAGGGTAAGCCTGATTTCATAGCTCGCACTATCGCAGAAGCGATCGATGCTCTCTTTGTGAAGCATCAAAGCAAAAAGGAGCAATAGTGTATCCGGAGCCCGAACAGCAGCTGACGTACCAGACAGTAGACGCCGCGTACTTTTTTACCCATGCCCTCGACCCGCTTAGTAATTGGTCGGCGCACGCGGTGGAGCTGTGGGGGCAGGTGTTCCCGACTGTGGAGCATGGGTTCCAGTGGCAGAAGTTTGCGCAGAGCGAGCTAGATATTGCCAGCGCGATACTCCGGGCGCCAAGCCCCTGGGCAGTCATACAGCTTAAGAAAACAATTGGCGATGGCAGGATGCCGGCGGACTGGCACGAACGGCGAGTGGGCGTCATGGAAGAACTGCTGCGCGCCAAAGCAGCACAGCACAAAGACGTCCGCGAATGTTTACGTAAGACCGGCAGCCGGCACATTGTGGAAAATTCACCGGTCGATACCTTTTGGGGCTGTGGCCCACATGGTGACGGCCAAAACATGATGGGTGTACTATGGATGAAGATAAGAGAGGAGTTACCGTGAAAGAAAAGACTAGGCGTACCAAAGACTCAATAGCGACCATACTTGATGAGCCCGATGAGGTCGTGAAGCGGCAGGTGGGCGGGTTTGTGCATTTTATGCGCGAAAAAGCTGTGGTGGGGCTGGCAGTTGGCTTTATAGTTGGTCAGCAGGCCCAGGGGCTTATAAAACAGCTGGTGGACAGTTTTATAAACCCATGGCTGACGATTATTGTTGGTTCAAAACTTCAGGAACGTGTGTCTTATGTGGGCGGTGAACCATTTGCATGGGGAAAGTTTGTCTACGTGTTTATGAATTTTATGTTCGTCCTTTTGGCTATATATATTCTAATAAAACTGTTTAAGCTTGATAAGCTTGATTTACCGAAAGAAAAGAAAGCTAAGAAGTAAATATGCCATCCCAGGTGAATCCAAGCCTGTCTGACGAACAGAAAAGGGTGCTTTTCGAGAAGGCTACTGAAGTGCCCGGCAGCGGCGAACTACTACAGGAGGCGCGCGACGGCACGTACGCATGCGCAAACTGCGGGGCAAAATTATTTATGAGTAACGCTAAGTACAAATCAACCACACCGGGGCTTGTTGGCTGGCCAAGCTTTGCCGAGGCGGCGAATAACGATGCGCTTGTACTCACACCCGACAATTCGCTTGGCATGATGCGTACGGAGGTGACGTGTGCCAACTGCGGCGGCCACCTTGGACATCTTTTTACCGACTTGGATGACCACCCGTCGGGGAATCACTACTGTATAAACTCATGTGCTCTCGATTTTTCACCCAAGCGGGACTAAAGTGGCGTTGCAGTCTTCCATTTTTCTTCGAACAGTTCGTTCATGGCGGCTGCCACGGGCGGGTAGCGAAAGCGAATGCCAAAAGCCCTACTGGACTGGGTGATGTCGTACGAGGTCATGATGACGGTTCGGCTATCGAAAATAAAGAGGCGAATGCCGATATTTGGCAGGTAACGCACCTCAACACCCATGTCTGCGTATGTTTCAATCGGGTTTTGTGTGGTACGAGTGGTATTTTGGACTATGCACCGAGCTTTAACGCCTCGAGTGGTGACTTTCCGTATAGCCAGCACATTACTGTCGGGCACGCGGTGACCGGAAACAATGTAGCTGAAGCTATGCTGCGAACGCAGTATTTCTTTTTCGACGATATCTATCATGTGCTGGCGATCTTTTATGAAAGTCATGGAGGGTGCATCGGGGCTTAACGCCACATTTGACTTGTCTGAAAATGCCTCACGGAAGCTCTGTGCCAGGGCACGAGCATACCAGTTTGCAGCTGAATGCGGTGAAACGGCCTTGTACGTAACGGGGTAGGAATCGAGTTTTTCTGCCATCCCAAGTGAAATAAGCGGTTTTGCCGCGCGGTACACGCTGTTTGGCACAATGTGCATTTTTTCGCCGATTTCTTTTGCATTTAGCGTTCCACGACTCAATAGCAGCTGGTATAGCGCCGACGACTGTTTGGGCAGAGAAGCTATTTTCCTAGAGGAATCCATACCATTCATTTTAGCACTTTTTCGCTAAAATACAACCTTATAATAATCTGTGGATAGTGTAAATATTTTGCACTGTAAGGAGTATTTATGGCAGAAAGGCTTATTGATGTAGTTCCGCAAGTCTTTGGAAGAGAATTGTGCAGGTCTCAGGATTTGTTTAGGGTTGACCCAGATAACGATGCAAAATTATTCAGAATAGCACTGGAATATTTTTCAGACACGATGAGACCAGAGAGTGTAATTTTACCCTGGGGGCTTGGTCGACAGCCTCTGTTTTTGGATCCAGAAATACCAACATATATTGATCCCAGGGACGAAATAGGGATAAGGCTAGGGAAGCCGTTTGCAGATCAAGCTGGGGTGTATAGTATGCCGCTCATACCCTTTTCAGCACTAGCTAGAAGGTGTGCTCGTGCTCTCGGAACAGAAAAAGAACTCCCTTTGCCGCCGTACGGTGGAATAAAGCTATTTTCTGTAAGAGTGGATCGTATAGGCGATACGCCTGAACAACGGCATTATGCTGAGCCGACCTTCTTTGACGTCGCTGGAAACACAATCGAGGATGAACTTGACCGTAATCTAGCAGGGGGTATAACTAGCGTGCTAGCCCTAACAGCTGCGGCCAAAGATGCACGTAACAGTATAGGGAAAATTGTATGGGATATTCTCCGGTACTAACACCCGCGAAGAGTCCGCAACAGGCTGGTATTAGCGGTACGATTATGTCCAATGTTGCCCACCACCGGAGCCTCAAGCGACCGTGTCCTTGTATGGCGTTCGAATGTTAGCCCTGGGGCATTTACAGAAATAGCACTCTGCCAGATACTCCTGGTTGACTTGAAGTTGAAGTTCATGTTAAACTTTAAGTTATGACAACAATTACGGCAGTTGAACTGCGAAAAAATATGGGTGAGATTTTTCGCCGAGCAGCAGCAGGCGAAGAGTTTGCGGTGACATACCGGGGGAGAGATCAGCTGCAACTGAGTAGAAAGCAAGCTAGTGTGGGTAAAAAAACTATGACCGGCCTTGAGGTCTTGCGGGCGGCGCCACGTAAACCATCGGGGCTTGACCCAAATAAATCATTCAAAGAACTTTACCACGAACACCTCGAAGAGAAATATGGCAAATATGCCCATGACTAGTAGCCCGAGAGTTTACTTTGATGCAAATGTACTCATGGAGTCGGTCGAGAGCCGCTCACGCGTAGCCGAGGCAGACAGCGTTATACAGAAGAACTTTGGTAATATGTATATCTCGGCGCTCACCGTGCACCTTGTAATGTATTTTGGCCTGAAGGCTTACTCTGCGGACGTTCTCAAGGCATTTTTAGCTGACTTTACAGTTTTGGCCGTGGAGCCGAGTGACGTTGTCTGGGCGTTTGACCATATGGTGAAAAATGATTTCGAAGATGCCTTGCAAGTATCGGTGGCACTCCGCACGGGCTGCGAGGTGTTTTATACGTTCGACCGCAACCTATACGCCGCGTACAAATACCTCCCGGACCTCACCATGAAACTTCTCGGCTAACCTGCGTTAAACTCCAGTACTGAAGCAACAGCATGTTTCCAAGGCTTCCAAGGAGCCTCCTTGGAAACGAGTGAAATATGCTGATGTAGGTGTTTGCTAGCACTCTTCGTGTTGTTTGTTGCCCCAGGATATCATGAAGGGGCACCAGCACATTCTAGACATACTGAATGTACAAAAATTGACAAAAAAACAAAAATTTGCTATAATGCAAGTGTATACGATAATACAAAGCGACCAAATAATGACAGGCGAACAATATCTTCATAACACTTGCCCGCAGCTTCACACAAGCAATGGGGTTGAACACGTAGTCGCATATCTAAAGGATAAAGGTGAGGATGTAAGCCAAAAGCCGGCTACCAAAATTGAGCACTACATTGGATTCCTAGCGGACAAGCTGTATGTGAACGATGGAGTTCTCACTGGCGACCAGGAAAGTATCGATTGGCAACTCCAGTCATCGATTATAAAACCAGAGAATGTGCCAGAGAGTTATTTTAAACTCAAGAGCCGTATAAGTAGAGAAAAAGGTCTTGGTGACAAGGAATTCACACAAGCTGAACATGAAGATGAGATTATAAAGATCCGAGCTACTCAGCGGGCATCTTTACAAGCATGGGCAAAATATCTTTCAGCACCGGAGAATCGAACACTCTATGATAATTGGTTTCGTGTATTTGCCTGGGATGGCATACGAAAACTCGGTGCTTACGACAAAGAGAAGAAACAATTTGCTATTCGTGATGCTCGAACGACAGCAGCTTTTCCGGAGCTTAACAGCGAAGCGCTGTCGAACGTCTACGGATGGATAAACAACTATGCGCTCGCAAAGGAGGCGCCTGAAAATGTTGATGAGCAAGTGCGAAACTTGGTAAAGATGGGCAGCTTCCGTAGATTGTATGAATACGCTGTCGAGCAAACTCAAGCCAGGTCTGAAATTCGGCGCCAGATAACAAAGGGTTGCTGGAAGAAGTTTTCCAAGATTGTTGACGAAGAAGTTCATATTGCTCCGAAAGGAGCGGGCGGGGCTACTAGCATGGCGGCACATCAAAGGGCAATAGAACTAGCAGCCTCTCTCAAGGGTTACGGAACGGGGTGGTGTACCTCTAGTTCGGGTACCGCAGATGAACAGCTACGAATTGGCGACGTATATGTTTACTATAGTGAGGATAAAACAGGCCAGGCTGTTTTCCCACGGCTTGCTATTCGTATGGATGGCCATAGTGAGGTTACGGAGGTTCGTGGCATCAATCCCAATCAGAATATTGAGGCTTGTATGCTTGACATAGTGAACGAAAAGCTCAGAACACTCCCTGGCGGGTCGGAATATGACAAAAAAATTGCAACAATGGAGTGGGTGACAGATATCGAAAAAAAAGTACACAATGGTCTGGCTATAGATACAGATGATTTGTTCTCCTTGTATTACGGTGAGCTCATGGGGTTTGGGTACGACACAGACCCCCGTATAGATCAGATGCTTGTCGGCCGTGATCCGGTGAAGGATCTGGCAATGTTTATTGAGACTCTGG
>JBGAWL010000048.1:0-5075 GCA_044227625.1 Saccharimonadales bacterium (SeqCode)
TGTATCCGTTTTTGGTTGGAGCGGGGCTGCTAGTCGGACTCGCCTCACGCAGCTACTTACTCAAATATCCGCTTCTTGTGCTGCGTCGTAAGAAAAATAAGTTTCTCAGCATGACCATATCGAGCATGCAGCGAGAGTACGGCGATAAAAACCCGGCGCACAACCCCTACCAGGTACGGAGCATCTTTAGCTTCTGGGGTGTGTGGAATTCGTTTGTCGATGTGTTTGGCCACCCCAGCAAAAAACTATCTAAGAAAATTCGCGAAGAAGTCAAAGCCTCCAGCACCCCCGAAAAACCTTCACCCAAGAACAAATCCTAACTCCTTTTTACGCTGCGCACCACCAAGTTTTGCTCGCGAGGGACAAAAAAGAACTCCACCGAAACTGGCAACTGGAGCATTCCGGAACCGTGCTACTATATGTGTATGAAAACACCAGAAAAACTATCCCTGCTATGGATGATCATCGTGGCTAACATTCTACTCGCGGACGTTTTGTCTGCCTTTATCGCCTTTGGCGACTCGAGCGTCATAGACATACCAGGCAATCCGCGCACGGTGATGGCCGTTTCGGCATTACTACTCAATATCCCCATACTTATGATTTATTTGTCACGGGTGCTCAAACCCAAGCTTAACCGCCGGCTAAATATTGTTGCCGCACTCATCACGCTGGTCTTCATCATAGGAGGAGCAAGTAATCTCCCGCACTATATCATCATTGCTACCATCGAGACGATTCTGCTTGTCCTCATCGTAAAAACAGCCGTAAAAGATTCTTTCGAGTCGTAATACACCCTGCCAAATTATTGTTTTGTGCTACAATATGTATAGTTAACCATACATTATGTTTATACGAGATAGAAATCATACCGTCGTAAACCGGGTACGCGAGGTGCGCACCGGACTGAAGATGACCCAAGACGAGCTGGCCGAACGGGTGGAGGCAACCCGACAAACAATCATATCCATTGAAAAAGGAAATTATGTGCCGAGCGTACTGCTTGCGCTACGGATTGCGAGTATACTAGAGAAAAACGTGGAGGAACTCTTTCGCTATGAAAAAATATAAACCACTGCTCGACATTGTGCTGCTTGCCAGCCTCACGCTGGTCTCGCTCTTGGCCATTGCCCCCAAAGCCATTGTCATGCCATCGAGCTTGCAAATGCTCATACTGGCGTGTGTGCTTGGGTTAATTGCTGCTTTTTTGGTACTACTCTGGCGCGAACAGCCCAGCGACGAACGAGAAATACAAAACCAAGCCCTTGCGAGTCGCCTGGCGTACGTCGTCGGCTCGGTGGTGCTTATTGGAGCCTTGTTTATCCAAAGTCTGCGCCACGAGCTCGACTCAGCCGTCCCCCTCGCGCTGCTCGCCATGATAGCAACCAAGGTCATCGTGCAGCGCACGAAAGACAACGAATAGAATGTAAAGTCGACTTGACATTACAACTGCTTGCTCGCTATACTAGCGTACAGATACAAACGTAAGTAGAGGGTAAAACATTATGCATAAAAAATCACTGGTCGGTCTCGCACTCGTTGGGCTACTACTCGTAGGCGGCGGGGCATATGCCTACACCAAAAACCAAAACAACCAGAAAGAACAAGACAAAATGGCTATGGAAAAGCAGGCAAACGAGGCGGGTATGCTGAAAAAACAGCAAACTGAGGCGATGGCAAAAGACGCCATGGCCAAAACCGAAGACTCCATGATGAAAGATGATGCCATGGCCAAACACGGCAGTTACGTCACGCTCGCTGACTACACGAAAGCCCCGAGCGCCTACGTAGACAGCAAGAAAGTATATTTCTTCCACGCGAGCTGGTGCCCTATTTGTCAGGGTATAGACAAAGAAATCACGACTGACATGACCAAGCTTCCCGCTGGCGTTACCCTCATTAAAACCGACTTTGACAGCTCAACAGAACTGCGCAAAAAATATGGCGTCACTACACAGTACACATTCGTACAGGTCGACGCCAGCGGCAACGAAACAGCCCAGTGGTCGGCAACCTCACTTTCTGATGCGCTCGCTGGTATAAGGGCGTAGGCAGACGTACCAATGCTCGTTACTATTGTCCTTTCCTACCTAGCCGGACTACTCACCGTACTTGCTCCGTGCGTGCTGCCCATGCTCCCCATTATTTTGGGCGGCAGTCTTGCGGGTGAAAAAAAAGACCGCTGGCGACCGTACATCATCACCGCTAGCCTGGTCGTGTCGCTCATAGTATTTACCATTTTACTGAAAGCCTCGACAGCACTAATTGGTATAGACCCGCGAGTATGGTCTGTAGGCTCGGGATTGCTGGTTGTAACGCTTGGAATTTTCATGCTATTTCCAATGCTTTGGGCGCAGATGATAGGTCGGCTCGGAATTGAGCACCGCACACAGGGCCTATTGGGTAAAGCTTACCAGAGCGGAAACGGTACTCTTTCAGCCGTACTCATTGGTGCCGCACTCGGACCGGTCTTCAGCAGCTGCAGCCCAACCTACGCTTGGGTTATCGCAACCGTACTGCCCGAAAGTGCTCTGCGCGGCGTTTTTTACCTCGCCATATATTGTCTTGGCGTTGCATCGTCGCTACTGGCAATTGCGCTTTTGGGCCGCCGTCTGTTGCAAAAAATCAAGTGGGCAGCCAACCCCGGCGGTTGGTTTCAGCGGGCTATTGCCGTACTTTTCATCCTCGTTGGCATATTTGTCGCGACTGGCTGGGATAAAAAGGTACAGACCTACCTGGTCGACAAAGACATTTTGAACCTCATTCAGCTTGAACAAAAACTAGTCCCTAAAGACTCCTCCACAGCGGCGCCTGCTTCCACCACATCGGGCAGCAAAAAGCGGTTTAATGTTACGCCCTACAGCGCACCAGAATTTAAAAATATATCTACATGGCTAAACACAGCGCCACTGACCGTAGAAAGCTTGAAAGGGAAGGTTGTTCTCATAGACTTCTGGACATATTCGTGCATAAACTGCCAGCGAACACAGCCGTACCTGAATGCATGGTACAGCAAGTACAAAGATGCCGGGTTTGAAATAATCGGCGTGCATGCACCAGAATTTGCGTTCGAAAAAGTGCCCGAAAACGTCAAACGCGCCATAGCAGACGAAAACATTTTATATCCGGTAGCACTCGACAACGACTTCGCGACTTGGCGGGCGTATCGTAACCAATACTGGCCAGCCAAATACCTCGTGGACAAGGACGGCCAAGTACGCTACACCCACTTCGGCGAAGGCGCCTACGACGAAACCGAAAGAACCATTCAGGCGCTATTGAAAGAATCCGGTAACGCCGTTACTGCTCCGCTCGAAGCCGCACAAAAAGGAAGCAGCGTTAGACGTGGGCAAACCCCCGAGACATACCTCGGCTACGACCGCGCAGCCCGCTTTATGAACACCGAACAATTTGTGGCAGACAAACCAGTTACCTACACAACGGCCCAGAGTGTGAATAGTGATAGCTGGTCGCTCGGCGGCAGCTGGCAAATGGGCGGCGAATCGAGCCAAAGCCTCGCACAAGACACAACGCTCACCCTGAAGTTCTCCGCCCGGTACGTCCACCTTGTCATGAGTGGACCACCTGGTGCCCGTATCACTACAACGGTCGCTGGGCAGCCCGTACCAGATGGCATAGATAGCAAGAACAGCTCCATCACCCTGGATGGTCCGCGCCTATACACCGTGGTCAGTCTAAACCAGTTTATGACCGACCAAACGCTCAAACTGACGTTCCCAGCAGGTGTTACCATAAACGCCTTCACTTTCGGCAGCTAGGGCTCGGTAGCGCGGGGCACGGAGCGCTTGATTCGTATTTCATATGCATTACACTGGAAACATGAAAGATATATCACTAGCAGATGGCGTTGTGCACAAACTGCCCGACGATTTGCGGGCAGCCATACTAGCCGACTCCAAAATGCTCGACATGTGGCATAGCATCACGCCACTCGCCAGAAACGAGTGGATTTGCTGGGTCACAGATGCCAAAAAGCCCGAAACCCGCGCTCGGCGCATAGAGGTGGGTCGCTCCAAAATGCAGTCCGGCATGCGCCGTCCTTGCTGCTGGGCCGGCTGCACCCATAGAAAGTAATGCCGGGTTCGCAGTATATTGTCGAAATTTGCGATTTGATTCTATTTATGCTAAGATGTAAGAGAATTGTTATTTGATGCGTTAGGGTACATCCGGCGCAGCACCAAGAGTCCAGAAGTGGTTTCGTAGTTATTACTCTCAGGATTCATAGCAATCTGTTTGTATTAACCAAGCTACAAAAAGGACTTATTTTTATGCCCACATCAACCAGACGTGGCTTTGCTTACAAAAGCAGCCGTTCGCCGTACAGCAAACCAAAACCGCAGCGCAAACCGCGCGGCCGCGGTCAGTATATTAACCCAGAGCGCTTTGTTCGCGTCGCCACTCCAAAAGACAGCGAGTCGTACGAGACAAAGCACAAATTTTCTGACTTTGCACTCGACAAACGATTGCAGCAAAACATAGCACGCAAAGGCTACGACACACCAACCCCCATTCAAGACCAAACTGTCGCACTTGGGCTGGCAGGGAAAGACGTCATCGGCATCGCGGGAACCGGTACCGGCAAAACAGCCGCATTTGCGCTACCCATTTTGCACCAAATACTAAACGACCACACGAGCCGCGCACTCATTGTTGCCCCAACACGGGAACTTGCCCAGCAAATCGCAACTGAGTGCCGAGGTATGGCGCAGGGCAGCAATATTATGAGCGCACTCCTCCTTGGCGGTATGTCCTACGGTCCTCAACTTCGTGACCTGCGCTCCCGACCGCGACTTGTCATTGGTACGCCGGGCCGCATAAAGGACCACCTCGACCGCGGCACGCTCCAGCTTGGTCAGTTCAACCTGGTTGTATTCGACGAAGTTGACCGAATGCTCGACATGGGTTTTGTAAACGACGTCCGTTTACTGCTCGAGCATGTGGCTCCAAAGCGCCAGTCGTTTTATTTCTCTGCAACCATGGATGCCCGCCTAGGCCGACTGATTCGAACATTATCACCACACGCCGAAAACCTAACCGTAAAAACAAAATACACC
>JBGAWL010000049.1:0-5064 GCA_044227625.1 Saccharimonadales bacterium (SeqCode)
ATTTACAAGCTGTTGGTATTCTTCTAGCTTGCCCTTATGGTGCTTCTTGTAGGCTTCGGGGTCGTCTCGCTGGAGTATCTGGTACTTTGAGTAGTTGTTTTGTTCTTTCTTGAGGTCAATTCTCGCTTCGGCTACTTTACGCTGGGCGATAGCCTTATCGACTTTGAGTTGTTCTTCTAGCCTGCCGATATACTGCTTGTACGCCTTCTTTGTGTTCTTTGTAAGGTGTTTGAGCGTCCACGCTATATGAGCTGTCAGGAACTTGAGACGTATGCTCTTGGGTATAGGCTTACCGAAACGCTCGACTGCTTCTTTAGGCTTGTGTCGCAGACAGTCTTTATTCTTGCAGTAGAAGCTAATCGTGTAGCTACCAGCGTTTTTACCCTTGGTGAGCTTGGTTCGCTGGAAGCCCATTATACTGTCGCAGAAGTCGCAGATAACCTTTTCCCTGAGCACGCCAAACTCTAGCCTCTGGGCGTTTGTAGAACATCCAGCATACTCTTTCTGGAAGGTGTCGGCAGTGTTCTTGCTAAGTACTATATGTTCGTCGGTACTGACAAGAGGGACGAAATTGTATATCTCGTGTAAGTTAGCGTAATTATTGCCATATTCGTAAACACCACATAAAATGGGTCGCTTAAGAGTGCTCCGACTGTCTTCTTGTTTAGCTTAGTCTGTTTGTATGGCTCGTCTTTATTTTTGCGGTAGCGGAAGCCTGAGCTGTTTAGGAAGTCCGCTACTTCCTTGTTTGTTTTGCGTTCTTTCAAACGCATTTCTACGGCTTGTCGCAGTAACTTCCAGTTATCAGTATCGGGCAAGAAGTAGCCAGTATCTAAATCGACGTAGTAGCCTTTCTTGATTACCCCCACATACTTGCCATCTCGAATAGCTCCCGTGATACCTCTGGAAACATCGACAGAAAGTTTGTCGCTGTACTGCTTTGAGGTGGCAAACAAGATACCAAGTAGCATTTTGCCGTTCGGGTTATTCTCGAACTGGTAGGTCTTAAAACAAAGGTCTTGTATCTGTTCGAGGTCTATCATCTCTATGATTTCGCCAGCCTCTTTCATATTACGAGACAGACGGTCGGGCGACCACGCTAGCAAGCCGTGATACTTGCCAGTCTTAAAGCCCATAATCATATTGTCGAAGATAGGGCGATTGCCCGACTTCTTGGCCGAAGCACTTTCTATCAGAATATCTTCGTCTCTAACGGCTACACCTATTTGTTCAGCTAAGGCTCGACACTCTGTCTCTTGGTCTTCTAGTGAACGGACTTGCTTGGCCTCATCGTCTGTAGATTTACGAAGGTACATTACATAGCGTCGTTTTTCTTTAGGCAGGATACGTTGGCTACCTTCTTTAGATTTAGCGTAAAAGTCGGTGAGGGTGGCGACATCATATTGGCTTGGTGGTATGTCGAAAGTCTCAGTTGAAGCTTCTTTATCTGGCATACTCCCATTATAGCACAAGCTCTATTGACATAAGAGACTCCAAGTTATATAATATTACCGATGAGTGATTTTGACCCGACCCCGCGAAATGACGAAAGTCTAGAGCTTTTTAAGCACCGTCTAACTGAGGGTATACTAAGCGAAGACTGGCTGTTGCGTTTACAGGCAAACATTGCTGGCTATACAGCCCTTGGAGATGAGTTGGCAATTGTTACTGACCCTGAGGTAATCCTTAACATAACAGAACAAAAAGGAGCTAGCCTGACTAGAGCCATCGGCTCTGGTGGTATCCACCTGTGGCAACTAGATGTACAGAGAACACGTGAACAGTTCGAGGCAGACTTTGGTTTCGGTATAGAATAGTACGGGTTCAACGGTTTTTAGCTATATGAAAGATGACGCCCAAATAGGGCGTTTTTCTTGGTATAATGAGGGGGTCTTAAGTTGTCAAAATACGCAATAACTACCACTCGGTTTCCCGTTTTGGTTTTTAGCCTTAGTAAGGGATACCGCCCGAAACAGTAGGCTAAAACTTATTGCGGAGAGACGACTTAAGACACCGTTGGCGGTGTCCCTTTTTATTTAGGGCTACTTCTAGCGGTTTATAGCAACTTAACCGCAAGGAGTGTCTCGAAATGAAAGACCGCAAAACTTATAAAATACTAACGTTCTGTAGTTTTATGTTTCCTATCAACCGCTGGTATCTCGGTAACGCCAAAGGTGCGTTCGGGCGAAGCATTACAGCTAACTACTTTTTCATCGGCTGGATTGGCGATATGTTGTATATGGACAAGACGTTTGACGAAGCTATGGCAAAACGAGGCTTTGCTAACACCAACATACGCAACGAACAAGGGCGATAATACCAACAAACCAGTACGCTTTCCTAACAAATGAAACTAAGCCCACCTCTGTAGTGAGTACTATTGTATGTTGGGCGATTTTTTGAAGCCGACCCCTGTTCGTAATTGTTGGGTGAAACGGCAAAACAAATCATTTTTTGTCATCGGCAAAAATGTAGCTAGGCAGTGAGTTTACATATACTTGTAAAAGTAGCCTTACGCTAGGTAGGGAGGCTATGTCTTCGTCTTCGCTTTAGACTTAGCTTTGGCGGAGCCTTTTTCACTTACAGCTTTATGTAATTGAGCAAGATTTGACGTTTTAGCGGCGTGCTGGTTAAGTGCCAATGCAAGCACTTCTACTGCTGTTCGTAATTCTTTCATCTGATATTCTTCGTAGTGTAGAGTATCGTCTCCTATTGCCTTGAGATTGCCTATTGCATCTACGTACTCTTTGTCAAAAGGTAATTCCTTGATTGCCTCTTTTAGATTATCTTTAGCGATGCCGTTATCTTCCACTATCAGTCTTACTGTGTTGCGTATCGAGGAAGCGGAACTGATAGGCTTGTTTTTTGCGACTGCATATTCAGCCTCTCTGAAGGATGCGACAATCTTCTTATTTAAGTCCTTTGGCAACTCTCGTTCTTGGACGGGTTCTGTAAATGCTACATATTCTTGTGGTTGGTAGGGCGGTGTACCTGATAACATCACGTCTGCCCGAGAGTGCATCATTGCGTTGCTCACAGTCATCACTTCACCTCTTGCGCCCCAGCCAAGTTTTTGACTGTAGTAAACATTAGTACCAAGAACCAACGGATAGCCACACCGCACACACGTCAGAGTTCTTACGATTAGGTATTTAGTTTCGTTTGAGACTTTTGCAACTTCAAGCGCACTTGTTTCGCTGTTTACTCTACAGGTTCGGTTTCGGCAACTATCAACAGGACACCAGTACTGCCAGCCCTCAATCACGCTCTCAAGGTCGGGCGTCGTATATACCTTTGCCATAACTAATCTTCTGCACTTTCGTCTGTGCGTATATACTTCTCGCCGTCGGGTGCTGTAGCTGGCTTGTCTTCCCAAGGTGAGGTATCTTCGGCAGACTGCTGTTCGGGTAGCGGTTGTGTTTGTTCGTCGTCTTGATTGCTCATAGCTACATTATACAAGGTATTTCATCGAAGCAACGCTATCAGGTTTGACGGCATTGCAGAGCAATCGCTTTATTCTGTTTAGCCTAAAACTCAAGTCGGGGTAGCTTACAAGAAGTTGATATAATGGCTCTAAGACGGGTTCAGTAGCCGTCGCTAGATTTCGACCACATAAAAACCATCGGTCTCAAGCCGATGGTTTTTATGTGGTTTCGATGTGGTAGGCGCAGAGCCTGTGTTTGCAGGGTCGCGGACGAGGAGCGCAGATGCAAACCAAGCTTGTTTGGTTTGTATCGAGCACCGCAGGAAGGAGTGTCCGGCGGAGTCGGACGCGATAGTCCTGTCACCCCGACCATGAATAAGCCCACCTTTCTGGTGAGCTTATTGTTTGCTAAGATAATCTTATGTGGACCGAAACAAAACATGGGCTTTATAAACAATTTGTCTTTAGCGACTTTCATCATGCGTGGGTATTTATGGAAAAGGTGAGTGCAATTGTGAATGACCTCGACCATCATCCGCGCTGGCAGAATGAATGGAATGTTGTTGAATTTTGGCTGTCGACACACGAGCCGAAGCAGATGATTACAGACCGAGACTGGGAGCTCGCAAAGATGATAGATGCAGTTGCCGAGGGCGATGAAAAAGGAGTACCGGAAAGTAGTGATGATAAAAATACTACGCAAATAACAGAGGTGCAATTGTATGCGGATGGAGGCTCACGGGGCAATCCTGGCCCCTCCGCAAGCGGGTATGTACTGCTCGACATGGACGAGAACATCGTACATAGTGAGGGGGTTTTTCTGGGAATTACAACAAACAATCAGGCGGAGTATCAGGCCTTGAAGTTTGGCTTGGAGGCTGCGCTACGGCTTCAGGCGAGGAGCGTGCGCGTGTATATGGACAGTATGCTGGTGGTGAACCAAATGAAAAAAATATTCAAAGTGAAAAACCGCGACCTATGGCCTATTCACGATGCTATCCAGCAGCTGCTGCCCAAGTTCGAAAAGATTACATTTGACCACGTGCCGCGCGAGCTCAACAAGCTGGCCGATGCCGAGGTGAACAGGTGCCTCGACACCCAGCTTGGCTCGCAAGTTCAACGTGTCGACTAAATAAAAAAATACGCTCGGAGAACGAACGTATTTTCATATTATGTTAGGTTACTTGTAAGCCGGGTTCTGTCGAGGCTAATCATCTATCTAGGCCTGCAATTGCTCGCAGGCTCGAGCGGGGTCAAACGTGAGCATCGCGGGAACGTGTATAGCTCACTCCTTGCAGCAGACAGGGTTTACCTACTCCCTATGTCACCATAGGGCGTTGTGCGCTCTTACCGTGGGAGTTAACGCGAACAAGTTCGCCAGAACTCCCATCCACCTTACGGCGGACACTCGTTTCATCGTAACCAGCAAGCTGGCTGTTTCGTTTCTGTGGCACTTTCCCTAGGGTCGCCCCCGGCCGCCGTTAGCGGCTGTCACTCCCTATGCTGCCCGGACTTTCCTCTAATCTATGAAAGGACTAGCGATTAGCTGGTAATCTAACAGGGGTAATTATAGCATTTTGATAGACTTATTCCTAGCCGGAATGAAACCGAAATGCCAATTCAAGGTATGATTGTTTGAC
>JBGAWL010000004.1:0-51397 GCA_044227625.1 Saccharimonadales bacterium (SeqCode)
GTAAGGCAAATATCAACCCTGGCAGTTCTTTTCCCCTGCTACGCAGTAGACAGAGCGAAACTAACAGAGGTCAGTGTACCAAGCTAGCAATAAAATTGCAACTATTTCGGGAGTTCTACTTTTATAAACTTTTTGGGTGGATTCTTTTTCTGTAAGGGCTGAACAAAAGATTCTATGGGGGAAAACGTTATTTGTATATGTGCCGCTTTATAAGCACCATTTTCTTTGCTCAGCAGTTTTACAACCTCAAACGAAGTTGGAGTTGTGATAATACCCGAAACCGCTCCAGGCTGAAGCTTACCCAGCTCACGTACCACCTGTGGTGGAACTTCTTGGCTCTTCATACTGATGGCAGCATCAGTGTACTGACCACCATTCGCTTTTGTGTTTGCGTCGTCTGAAGATTGGGCGGCAAGAGCAGCAAAGTCAGTTCCGTTTTTTAGTTGTAGCACTACATTTTGGGCTTTTGAGAACGCCGCCGTATCAAGCTTAGCCGCAACCTTTTGCGCCAGAAGCTCGTCACGAAGCTGGCGTCGTAAGTCTCCTAATGACCAGCCGAAGAACTTCTGCATAACAGCTTCAAGCTCATCATCGCCTGCTGCAAGCTGGTTCTGCGTTCGTAGCACGGATATGGCATCATTTACCTCCTGCTCGGTCACCCGAATGTTGTTCTGTGCGGCCAAATCTTTCACGTACGCAAAGGCAATTACCTGTTCTAGCGCTCGCGGTCGGTATGTTTCGAGTTGTTGCTTCCCGGTATCCGTCGTAAAGTCTACCTGCTGTTGTGTTTCGTAGTAGTGCATAACACGCCTTAGCTCAAAAAGATAACTTTCGTACGAGACCCATCTACCCCCCGCTTTTGCGACGGGAAGCGGAAGGACTTGGCTAACGCGGTACATAAACAAAGAGGTTGACTGATACCTATACAGGCTCATGCCGGTATAGACAAAAAACCCTATCAGTGCAGCTACCAGCAAGACGGAAGATACTATGACAATTCGGTGTTTTGAATGCTCCAAAGGATACTTGTATTTACGGGCACCCTTCAGAACCTCTTCCCTATGCTCCGCAACAGTTTCGTTTGTTATACGCGGAACATTGCTCAGAGCCGCCTCTGTCTGTTGCTGCAGTGTCGGCTTGCGGAAGCGCTGAGCTACCTGCGGCACAATAGTGCGCACTTTTTTTGCGCGACCCGTTTTCACACCCCTCTTTAGCGACAACTTCTTCATATGGACTATACCTCGTGTTGCGGCATACCGGCCGCTTCCACCCCTTCTTTGCGCAGTATTTCGAGCAAATGTTTCTGGGTTTTTGCTGGATGATGTATATAGTGAATCAGCAGGTCCCCCACAAATGTTTGCATCATTATAGTACCATACCCCAGAAGCGTTTCTTGCAGCCCTTTGACTTCATAATTAACCATCTGTATCTGGTTGAGGCCCATATCGACAACACTTCGGTGAAAAAACCCCTTCTGCGTTATCTGAATAAACCGCTCCGTTGTTACTATGAATACACTGAAGTGCCAGCTCATCCAGGAAGGAAAAAACAGGAGTGCACTCAGTGCAACGCTCGCGAGAAAGCTCATGTAAAAAAATGTCATGCTCGGTGGATTGTTTGGCTGAGTGTATGTCAGTATAAGTGTGTACAGCGGGCCGACAAGCAGGCCAAGCGACCCAATCACAAGCCCTTTCCGCATCACAATCGGGTGCTTGCGAAACACGTACAGCACCTCTTCGTCATCCATTTGGTCTTCAAAGTATTTCGCACGGCCTGCAGCCGTCAGCTTTGCCAGTTTTTCCTTGGCCATAAGCGTATTGTAGCAGATTTCGCCTCTAAGGACCCGCATACAAATAACCGTCCACAGGAACCAGCTCCATCCCTGTCAATTCATGAGCGCGCCCGCAGTGACCGACGTAAGCCGTAACAGTAGTTACGGTGACCGAGGGAATGAGGACGAAAGCCATGAGGTGGCTGGGAGGGAATCTGGTGGATGGTACGGTTATTTGTATGCGGGTCCTAAGGGATTTAGTTTGCTATGTGTGCAGCCGCTACTTCACAACCATGCGTTACGGCCAATGAAACTGTTTGCCCCTGTTTTAGGGCAGCTATGAAGCCTGTGTTAAAGGTATCGCCGGCGCCTGTGACGTTACCGGCGTGGACACCCTTTACGGCAGGTACGGTTTTTACCATACCATCCTCTAGATAGTGCGCTCCGCGAGAACCATCTTTAACTACTGTTATGAGCTGCGGTGCTCGCTCCTGCAACATGCGAAGCCCCGCTTCGATACTACTGACCCCCCAAGTCTCGAGGAATTCGGCTTTACTAGGTAAATAATAGTCTGCAGCCAACACCACTTCTCTGACTTGTTCGTACCGCTCCGCCGGCACGCCGGGTGTAATTCTGCCGTGGTCCACTACCATTGTCGCCTGCTGCTTTTTCGCCAGCGCAACAATGTCCATAAAATGAGCCGAAAGTCCGTCTAGCTTGTATAACGTACCAAAATACAAGAATGTTTCACTGGTGAGTTCTTTTGCGAGCTCGGGAAGTAGCAATTGAGCTGTTAGAGCTTGGTTTGCGCTCCCCACGCTGAACACCACATGGTCACCATCGTTACTAACCATATTTAGACCAACATTTGTCTGAGCACCTTCATCAGAGATAAGGCAAGCGGCTATACGTTCATCTGCAAGAAGTTGTCCGACCAGCGCGCCGGTGGCATCACCCCCCTTCATGCCAATAAATAAACCCTCTAGCCCAAAACGCTGCAGTCGCCGAACAAAATTAACCCCAGAACCCCCTGGTAGGGCTACGTATTTACTACCGCGTATCTCAGTTTCGACCGGTATGCCACTATGGTCAAATGGCAATCCAGAGGTGTTAATATCGAGGTACAGACCTCCAAATGCAATAACATCGTATGATTTTGTATTCATGGTGAGTGTCGCTTGGTATCCCGAGCTGGAATCGAACCAATATCTGCTCCTTAGGACGGAGTTATTCTATCCGTTGAACTATCGGGACTTGTGAGCACAAATTATGCTCGGCTTTAAAGTGTGTTGCTACTTCTTTTTCGGCTGGGTGAACATGTCGTGAACCGTATTGTAATCAAACAGCTCGCTTTCGCTGAACCAGTGTGCTATCTCTTTTTCAGCTTCATCTGTCGTGGCAGAGGCATGCACTAGATTTGCCACTCCCATTCCCACAGATGCGGCCTGGCCATATGTTACGTGAGCATAATCGCCGCGAATAGTACCTGGGGCAGCAGTTTTCGGCTGGGTATCACCTACCATCTTACGTACAAACTCAACCGCTTCGACTCCTTCAAGTACCATAGCAATCACTGGCCCGACTTGCATAGCCGCCAATTGACTCTCGAAAATCTCATCGCCTTTTCGGGTCTTCAGAGTCCCGATACCTTCGTAATGACCGTGAAAATGGTCGTAATCGGGCTGTACCATTTTCATACCCACCACCTTAAACCCTGCCCTCTCGAAACGCGTTAAGATTTCACCGACAATACCGCGCATTACTGCGTCTGGCTTAAATACAACAAGCGTCTGTTCCATGTTACAAATCCTTTCTTTCAACTGCATTGTAACAGATACGCGAGTACATTCAAACCGCGCGGCATGAAATACTTGCTACTTGGTTCTAGATACTTGATACTTATTCATATGCAGTTTACAAAAGCCAAGACAGACTTCCTGGAATATCTAGAAATAGAGCAAAACCGCTCCCAAAAAACTATTCGCAACTACGACCACTACCTTACCCGTCTCGCTGACTACGGCGGTGATATAGCCGTCGAAGATATTGACCAAGAGCTAGTGCGGAAATGGCGCTTGTGGCTAAACCGGCTCGGTACCAACATAAGTGACGAGCTCCAAAAAACCACCCTCAACTACCACCTGATTGCCCTGCGCAGCTTCCTAAAATTTTGTCACAAACGCGGTATGAAGTGCATGGCACCAGATACCATAGAGCTATCCCGGACAAAACGACCCCAGGTAACGTTCCTCAACGAAGATGAGCTAGATCGCATGTTTGACCAGCCAGATACAACCACTGCTAGCGGGCTGCGTGACCGTGCAATCTTAGAGCTACTATTTAGCTCTGGACTTCGCGTATCTGAACTTGTGGGGCTCGACCGAGACCACATAAACCTCAAGAGACGCGAATTTATGGTACGCGGCAAAGGCCAAAAGGACCGCCCTATATTCATCAGTTCGGCGGCGGCAGAGTGGCTCCAACAGTACCTCGACAAGCGCACCGACACCACAAAACCACTCTTCATAAGATACGGTGGGCGCAAAACAGTTGACCGAAGCGGCAACTTTCACCGCCTGACCGCCAGAAGCGTTCAGCGGCTCGTCGCACACTATGCCCTGCTTGCTGGCATTACAAAACACGTTAGCCCGCACACCATGCGTCACTCGTTTGCGACAAACCTCCTCATGAACGGTGCCGACTTACGCTCCGTTCAGGCCATGCTGGGCCACAGCAACATTTCTACCACGCAGATATACACCCACGTTACCGACCCTCACTTGAAAGCCGTCCACGAAAAGTTTCACCACAAGTAGCCGGCGCTACAGACAATCAGAGTTAAAGTACCCCGAATATACCGTGAACCGTTTACAAACAGCTGATCTGGATTGAATCCCACCAAGGGGCAAATTTTCTGCACCGTGCTCGTGTAAGGGCATCCGAACTTTTATGCGACGCAGTACATCACCAGCCCGAGCCGTCACATCTATGTTCGCCTGTACTCCTTTAAACCAAATTTCAGCCGAAGCCGTGCTTTTCCCATCAATCGAAAGATAGGGGGCATCCCTGTACAGCGTAGTTATGCGGGCAAAATAATGGCTTGCTGGCGCATTAATCGTAAGTACTATAGTTGCCTTGCACTGACCGGTAGACGAGCTGCAGCTTGCGGGAACAATGACCGCCTTTGGCGCATTAAAACTACTTATGGTTGCCGAGCCGCTACCACTCTGAAGGGGCTGCATGAAAAATGTTGTTGTTTGACCCGCAAATGCAGCCGGCGAGTTCAGCCCGGAAGAGTATTTTAGCAAATCAACTCGCAACAAACCATAGCCACACGTACTTGCTGCGGTCGGCTCAAAGCTACCCGCCGTTGACTGGCAGTTACTCGGGTTTACATTTGAAGCATTCGCAGCCGCCCATACAAATTCTAATCTTCCCGCTGCAGTTTCAGTACCAGCCTGGTTAGACGGGTTAATCGGGACTACTATAGATTCATTTACCGAGGCACTGGTCTCGATAGTAGAAACAGTTGGTTCAACTAAGATACATGTGTACGCCGCCGATATGCCGCTCCCGGAACCTATGGTGCCGGCTGGGTACTTCGCGCCAGTGCATACTGTTTGACCTGTTAGCTCAACACCGTTCTGTATATCATCACTTATTGTTTTCCGCGTCTCATTCACACCCGATTCGGCAGCATAATAAGCCTGCGTGCTTAGCTGCCGGTCAAGTGCTTCTCTGCGGTTACGATTTGCTACCTGCGTAAAACCAACAACAATCAACGAGATAACGATTGTCATTATCATTGTAACAACGAAAGATACCAGCCCCTTTTCCCGTACATGTTCTTTCTTCATACTCATGCTTATTCTACCTCAAGTACTATGTTTTCACTACCCTTTTATGAACCGCTGTTGAGATCTGGGAGACGGCGCAAAATTGGCTACCGCTTATGGTCTTACATTGTACATCAGATGCTCCTGCCAGATCCGTATCTGACAAAGTGCTAGCTCCAGCACCACAGCTCCCTGCCGACGAGACTGGCGCACACAGCAAGTCATTATCACCGTATGCTATCGTCATATCGATAGTGTAGGTATTGGGTGATGTAGACACAACGGATATGTCAGTCAATCTTGTTCTATCGGCTAAAAGTTGCCGACCGTTGGTAGCAGAGACAACCGGAAGCGGAGGTGCACAGATTGCACTCGTCATGGGCACCATGTATAAACCCGTTGTTGTCGCCGTATCGCCAGTGTACATAACTCCCTGTTCATAAATAAAGAAATTACCCCCGGCGCAAAAATAATTTTTTGCAGGGTCGGTTGGGGTGACATCCGACGTCCCAAACTGTACGGCCTGCGCGACGGCATCTATAGCCGCACGTGCCGTCCCCTGCGTCAAAGAAGCATTGACGCCCTTGTAATACCGGTTTGAAAAAGATATCACCCCAAAAGTCAGCATTACCAAAATAAGCGAAAATACCAGTGAGGCAATCATCAACTCAACAATCGTAAACCCTCTCTCATTATTCAAGCTTTTCATGCCAATCACCATAGCTACGCACCTACCCTATACACAATCATGACAGTTGCTGCCTTGCCACTGATGGTAGTCCAGGCCGCACTGACTCGATACTCGTTTGTTGCGCCGGCTGGTAACACTTTAAGCACATATGTCGCTCCCCCAACCGTCTGGCTACATGCAGCGTCACCAACGGATTTGTATACGGCACCGCTGTAACAACCAGCCCCCGCTGGTTTGGTCGGGTCTGCCGAGAGCTGCTCTGTTTGTTCCTCAGCAAGTTTTAAGGCTACCGTATGTTCCTGAGTATCCTGCATAGAAAGCATATTCTTATTACTTAGCCCATATGCCGTCACAAGTACCAAGCTTACTACGGCCGATGCAATCAAAACCTCTACAATGGTATCACCACGCTCGTTGCGTGTACCGAATCGAAGAAGATGTTTTAGGCACATGCTATGCCATCCCGTACCGAAGTTGTGACTACCAATCCACTCGATATCTGAACTATGACCGATTGATCTGTTCCACTTCCCCGAAAACAAAGTTCCGCGCCTGGGCTCACGGCCGTACCGTACGGGTTGGTCTGAGTCATCTCATCATTAATGGAGTCTGCGTTTGCCACGCCAGTCGTCCAAGGACCGGTAAATCTTCGAAGCTCAAGAGCTTGTGACCCGCCACTGTTATCAGTACCAGTCCCAGTAAAATTTGCAAAGGTGCTAACCATTGCGACAGCAAACCGACCAGAAGTTTTCCAGCTCGCATCGCCTACAGTCCTGCCCTTTACGTACTGTAACCCATTTGGCAGACGAATTGATGCAACGTCAGGTGCGCTCGGGTTCGCTGCACCAGTTGTTTTAGCTATTGCCGTCAGCCATGCCTCAGCCGGAGTTTTCACATCACGTATTTCGCCACCAACAGACAGTTGTCTTCTCCCTGCTAACGGATATATCCAATACGACTCCTTATTCGCCGCACTCGGGTCAAAAACTAACGCGCTGCCAGCTAAGATACATCTAGAGTTCGTGCCCCGCGCAACACCACCAGTAGCTATCCCTAACGGAGGAGAGCCTCCGGTCGTACACAGAAAACCTGTCGCTCTTGCATAATAACCGCTCTCCGTTTGATTGACGGCATCTCGAATGGCTTGTTGGATGCTCCGCGAGCCAACCTGAAAATTGGTTCTATTTTGGCGGCCATTAATAGCGAGCGAGGCAACCATAAACAGAGTCGCTGTCACAGCGAGCACGATTAGTGTCTCCATAATCGTGGTTCCTTGGGCTGAATTGCGGCCACCCCTATCCATATGCTTAAGTATACCATAAGCATTCTGCGCAAAACCTACAAACCTGACCCACATGTACTTTTTACTCCATTGTCATCCTGACCCCCGTATCAAGTAGGGGGTAAGCTCCGTGGTGGGATCTCGTTAGATGCAAATACGATGAGATCTTTCGACGGAGTTTACACTGAATTCATTTCAGTGCTCAAGATGACACCCAAAAAGTGCATGGGGGTCAGCTTACAGAAAGTACCCACTGTACCAGCTAACCAGTCGCTCACCCCACACCATCACCACAAATGCACCCGTTAGCAGATATGGGCCAAACGGTATGTGCTGCTTGAGCCCGCGCTTACCACCTGAAATCTGCGGCAGGCTTACCAGAGTTCCAACAAGTGAGGCAATAAACAAAGCAAGCATAGCCTTCAGGGGCGAGCCCGCTATAAGGCCAAGGGCAAGCGCAAGCTTTACGTCACCACCTCCAAGCCATTTTCCGCTGGATAACTGGTAGAGTCCCCAGAACAACCCAAAATACAGTGCCGCACTCACCACCGGCATCCACAAAGCACCAAGACTATCCTGCCATACAATTGTCAGCAGGACTTGACTGGCCGAAATGGCTACAAGCGGGAAAACCAGTTTGTCGGGCAGGAGAAACCACCGAAAATCATACACAGCTAGAGCAACAAAAAACACTAAGTAGACAAGGCCGTACAAAAACCAAACCAAGTGAAGCCCACTGAGAGAAAATGGCCATCCCAAGTGAAATATAACAAAAAGCAGCCCCGTTACCAACTCCACCAGCGGATACTGCACCGAAATAGGCCTTTTGCAGTAGCGGCACCGACCCTTAAGGCTCAGCCAGCTCAGTACCGGCACAAGATCTCTTGCGGCTAGGTTATGGTGACAGCGTGGGCACATACTTCTCCCGCGCAGTATCGAGAGACTCTGCCCTCTGCCCTCTGCCCTCCGCCCTTTGCCCTGTTCCCGTAGCCGCCAAACTAAAGCATTGACAAAGCTACCGCAGATGACACCATAAATAAACATAACCGCTAGCATATCTGCAATACTACCACGTTACCTCAAAATAACTAAACGGGACCTAGACAGGTCCCGTTTACTGCGATAACACTAAGTTACTGAGAACCGATACAGCGGTCTATGGCAGGCTCACGTTGGTAGCGAACCGTAAAATCTCGTGTCGTACCGGCAACGCTGCTAGATCCATCTGCTGAACACTTGGAGCCAAAGTCTATGTGCATATTTGAGGTTGTACCCGCGTTAGCATCAAAGGTAATACCCGTAAATTGCTGGAAGCTGGCTGCCTCCCATGCGATTTGAGCGGCCGTGCCACAACTTGCAACTACGCCATTACGGTTGGCTAAACATTCCGTAACGAGCGCTGATGTTCGTGATGCTTCGCTGTTTCGAGCGTTGTTACGTGCGTTGCGTTGCAGTGTTGGTACGGCCAAGAACACGATAAGCATGATTAGCCCTGCAATGGCCAAGACAATCAAGACTTCTATGATGGTGAAGCCAGATTCTTTACGTTGTTGTAGTTTTTTTTGCATAGTGCAAGTGCCCCTTTGCTCCTTAATTTATGCTTATGGTTACAAATATACGGCGCATCTGCATGAAATGCAAGTAAAAACTAGGCTAAGTTTGCAAAGAGTAATATATCTTACAGTTTATCCAGATAGACCACTGTTGCCGGCAAGGCTGTAAATGGGCAATAGCACCGCGGCGACTATCACAAAGGCTACAATGCCGAGCATAATCATCATAACCGGTTCAATAATACTGGAGATATTCTCAACCTCAGTGTCTACTTCTTTTTCATAGTAGTCGGCTACTTTTGCCGTCATTTGTTCGATTGAGCCAGATTGTTCACCAATACGAATCATGTTTGGGACAAGCGGCAAAAAATGAGGATCATTATCTATACTATCGGCTAAACTTTTACCGCCCTTAACTTTTTCGGCAGCAGCGTTTATAGCTCGTTCTACATGAACATTGTTGACAGCCTTACCCGTGATACTGAGCATCTGCAGCAAAGGTACGCCACTCGCGACGAGCGTAGTACCAGTACGTGCAAACCGTGCCATGTACACCTTCATGAAGAGTGGGCCAATCGGCCATGCTTTCATCTTCCAGCCATCTATAACCTCTTTGCCGGGCCCAGTACGAGCCCAGCGTGTCGTAACAAACACCCCAAATGCCAAAAGTAACAAAACCACCCACCAAAAATGAATAATAAAGTGAGATAATGCCAGAAGCATCCGAGTCACCAGCGGAAGGGTGGCGTTTTTCATTCCCGCATACATGACCTCTACCTGCGGGAGAACCTTGACCACCATGAACCCTACAACCAGCACCATCACGAAGAGTACTACAACCGGGTAAATCATGGCTCCCCGTATCTTAGCGTTCAAATCAGCTTCTTTCTCCTGCTGAATAGCGAGCCGGTCAAGCGCTTGGTCAAGCGTACCCGAGGACTCACCCGCAGCAATAAGACTTAGGTATACCTGGTTAAACACCCTAGGGTGCTTGGCCATAGCATTCGCAAGCGTTCCACCACCTTCAACATCACCAATCACCTGATTTAGAACAATTTTGAAAGGCTTACTTGTAGTCTGACTGTTGACGCTTCTGAGCGCCTGCAAAAGGGGGAGCCCGGCGTTGATGAGCGTACTAAGTTGTCGGCTAAAAAGTACTCTGTCTTTTGCCTTTACCTTCCCCTTAAATCCTGCAAGCATGCCACCCTGACTCTCTAGGGAAACTTCTGTTGCTACCAACCCCTGAGCAGCTATGAGTTTAGCCGCTGCGGCTTCACTGTCGGCCTGCACAGTGGCTTTCAACTGCTTGCCGGTTTGTGGGTTACGAGCCGTATAACTGTAGGTTAACATGGTAAAAACTCCTGAGTTAGACACATGAGACATGAGCCATGAGACATGAGCTTTTCATATTTCAGTTTCTTGACTCTTGGCTCTTGACTCTTGACTCTCATTTTAGTCCCTCATGAGCCTGTCTAGCTCGTCTATGTCTATGGCATAGTTGCGCGCCTCGTCGTAACTGATGGTACCTGCGTGTATAAGTTGCACAAGCTGCTTGTCCATGCTTTGCATACCAAACTCTGCGCCTGTTTGAATAACAGCGTCCAGCTGATGGGTCTTGCCTTCGCGTATGATGTTGCGAACCGCAGGAGTCGCCACCAGAATTTCGGCAGCTGCTATGCGCCCACCGCCAATAGCGGGCACCAGACGCTGCGAACAAATAGCCATCAGAATGTTCGAAAGCTGGGCTCGTATTTGCGGTTGTTGGTGCGGCGGGAAAACGTCGACCATTCGGTCAATACTCTGGGCGGCGCTATTTGTGTGGAGGGTTGCAAACACAAGGTGACCCGTTTCAGCGATGGTAATGGCACTGGCGATTGTTTCAAGGTCGCGCATCTCACCTATGAGCACCACGTCTGGGTCTTCGCGTAAGCTAGAACGTAGCGCAGCACTGAACGAGTATGTATCGTAATGAACTTCGCGTTGCACGATGATAGACTTTTTGCTCTTATGTGTGTACTCAATAGGATCTTCTATGGTAATAATGTGCTTACCCTGCTCCATATTTATCTTATGAATCAGTGCAGCAAGACTGGTCGATTTGCCTGAACCGGTCGGTCCAGTAACCAAAACCAGACCACGAGGATATTCAGCAAACTTCGTTACTACCTGCGGCAAGCCAAGCTGCTCTATGGTAAGCATTTCGTTCGGGATAAGTCGCAGAGCGGCTGCAAGATTGCCCCGTTCATGAAAGGCGTTAACACGAAATCGTCCAAGGTCACCAAACGCAAAGCTAAAGTCAAACTCTTTGTCTTTCAAAAGAATCTGCTTTTGGTCTTCGTCTAGAATGGCAAAGATAAGAGCTTCAACACTTTCTTCGCTCAGAATATCGGCCGCCGAAACAGGGATAAGCGCACCGTCCACACGAAGCATCGGCGGCAACCCAACCTGAAGGTGTAAGTCAGAAGCCTTCTTTTTTACTACCTCTTCCAGAAGTATTTCGATTCGCGGTTGACCACTCATTAGTACCCTCCTTCGGGTCGCAGGAATAAGAGGCAAGGCATAAGATATAAGAATCGCTTATTCCCCGGGACGCTTGGCTTATAATTTGTGACTTTCATTTTCCACCCTCTCTCTTATCTCATATCTCTTACTTCTTAACTCTTGCCTTATGCACTGTCGGCTGAAGCAACCCGATTGACTTCTTGTACGGTCGTCTGGCCAGCAAGTGTTTTCAAAAATCCATCTGCCCGCATAGTTACCATGCCTTCTTTCTGAGCTTGAGCTTGGATTTCAGAACTTGTTGCCCTCCTCAAAATAAGCTGTTGGATTTCGTCACTCACTTCGAAGACTTCGTACAACCCCATGCGACCCTTATAGCCGCCAGGAGAACCAGGGCTATCTCTGCCCTTGGTTAAAGTATAAGCGGTATCGCCAGCCAATGGCAAGCTTTCGTAGCCAAGGTCTGCGGCGACTGCTGCCATATGCTCAGCATCCTGAGGCAGTAACCCCCCCAACGCTCCCTTGATAGCGGCCGTCTCTACGGCGCTTGACTGATACTGTTCATTATTCTTCGATATTCGACGGACAAGACGCTGACCAATCACTACGTGTACAGTGCTGGCAATCAGGAACGGCTCAACACCCATGTCCAGTAGCCGGGGCAAGATACCGGCTGCGCTGTTTGTGTGCAATGTACTAAAAACTAAATGCCCTGTTAGACTAGCCTGAACTGCAAGCTCGGCGGTTTCCTTGTCGCGAATTTCGCCGACCATAACTATGTCTGGGTCTTGGCGCAGGATTGAGCGCAACCCACTACTAAACGTTAGCCCGACGTCGGCATTAACCTGAATTTGGTTTATGCCATCCATTTTGTACTCCACCGGATCTTCAAGAGTAACGATGTTTACGCCATCACTTTTTACCTCTTGTAAAAGCGCGTACAGGCTGGTTGATTTGCCCGAACCAGTCGGCCCGGACGTCAGGATCATGCCATTGGTTCGTTCTAGCCCTGCACGAATCGTTCGGAGGCTACGGCCATGATAACCCATTTCCTCAAGTTTCAAGCTCGTTCCGCTCTTATCAAGCAGACGGATCACAACTTGCTCACCCCAAATAACCGGACTAACAGATATGCGGAGGTCTATATCTTTGTCACCAACAGTCACCGTAAACTCACCGTCCTGCGGAATTCTGTGTTCATCAATTTTTAAGTTAGATAGGATTTTAATACGTGAGATAAGTGGCGGCTCCGTAGATTTTGGCAGGCTCATAATCTCCCGAAGTATACCGTCTATTCGACAGCGAATTTTTAAACTTTCCTTAAGCGGTTCTATGTGAATATCGCTTGCCCGGTTTTTTGCCGCATACTCCAAAATAGTTGATAACGCCTTACTAATTGGTGAGTCCTGTACGATATTTGTGATGTTCTCCGCTGCTTTTTGAGCCTTTTGTTCATCCTGGACGGCCGTATCTACCTTGAGGTCATTGCCCATATTACCAATTTCGTTAACAAGGTTGTCGGATAACTTCGCTGAGTATTGGTGAAGGACTTGACGTATACCCTCCTCGCTTGCCGCATAAACTTTCAGCGGACGTCCAATCCGATTGCTCAGAAAGTCTACAGCCTGTACATTATCAGCATCCAGCATGGCCACCACAAGTCTTTGTTGCATTTCGCCTAGCGGAACCGCCATATAGCGCTCCGCAATATCCTGGGGCAACATTTCGAGTACCTTCGCGTCTATCTTCGCCTCCAAAAGATTCACGTATGGAATCTTTGAAACGTGTGCGATAGTTTTTGTGAGTTGCTCATTTGTGACCTTGCCACTCGTCACCAACAAACCAAAAAGTGGCGTACTCGTATCTTTTGACTGTTTTTTGAGCTCGGCTAGATCGGCTCGATTGAGTACGCCGTCTTCGACGAGTTTGTCCTCAACCTGCGTCTGAGTTGTAACAGATAGGACGCTCATGAACCCCTACTGGCTAGTTGTTTTAAATGGTGTCTGGTTTGCCGTATCTAGCCCAGCACTTTGCGTAGGATTAATGCTATTTTCGTTAAAATATTTTGGATCTAGCGAATTAAAGTTCGCTGAAATCTTGTCGACTACTTCTGCTTTTTGTTGACGATTTTCAGGTGTTACGAACAACTTACTTGAAATCAAAAAAGAAGCAATTGCGCTAAAAAATGCCACGACGATGATAACTGCGATGTCCTTTTGCTTCATTCTACTACCTTCTTATCAATGTTCAGGGATTTTGCGGGCTGGAAAAAGGTTTGTGCTTTTATAGTGAGTGTGAGCTCTTTCTGCTCACTCACTATATCAAGTTCACTAATCTTCATGGGTCGAATTGAGCGCTCTAGGGCATTAATGACTCTTTGGACACCTTCATAATCTGAAACTACTGAAAACTCGAATGGCATCGCTATAGGTTGTGGCGTCGTACTCGAAGCATTTTGAGCTTGAGCGACTTCATCATCTGTGCCGGTTATGGAAGATATTTTTACGTTCTGCGACGCCACTAACGCTTCGATGCTAGTAGGCAAAGCCGGAAAGTCGTATGAGCTCGGAAGCGCATCTAAAACAATCTTGGCATTGTCCCCGTCCTGCTGGCCCACGCCAAAACGGTCACCGCCAATTGCGTTTTTTGTAGTATCTACAAAACTCAAATAGGACTTCTTAAGCTTTTTGGCATTATCAATATCTTCTTTCAACTGATCCCGAGCGATACGTTTCTTCTCAATAACGCGGTTTTGGTATGCAGCCTGGTTAATAAATGTTTTTGTGGCAACAGCAGAAAATGCCGCCAAAAATACCGCCGCGCTAACAATCATCACTACTGTTGCATTCGTCTTATCGATTAAATCTCTTTTTCCCGAAGTCAAACCAGCCATATCAATTCTCCACCTCAAATACATTAATTTGGTCAGTTGTATCACCTGCAGGAACGAGAAGGTTAACCTTGTTTTTATCGCTGAATATGATCGGATCAAATTTAAGACTAATGGTAAATGTCGCTTCTTTGTCATCCCGCCCAAATTGACTCAACACAACTTCGCTAAATGCCTTTGGCGCGTCTACGCATTCACCCTTTTCATTAAAAGCCTTATTCTTGGGAAAGCTTGTTTGGGAGCCGGCCATGTTCGGACAAATGTCTGCCTCACTTTCTGGCTTTATTTCGTAATCTACCGCATATCGAGTCGCTTTCAAAGTATCAGTATAGTCACTAACCGTATCAAGTGTTGGCGCCTTTCCGCCTATGGTAATAGTGTTTGCCGCATAGTCAACCGTAAATTTCGTTAGATTTGCTTGTTCTGGCGTGATCTGTGTAAGAAAGGTAAAGTTTCGACTAGAAATTGGCTTATCCTTATGCAGCGTACTAAGTGCCTCAATTTGGTTTTGAACGGTCAAAATTTTGTCGAGATCCTTAACACCTTTCAATGTACTGCTGTGCTTGTCGATGTCGGTTTGTAGGTCTTTAAGACTATTTTTTTGGACAACATTCACAAACAAAAATGCAAAAAGGAAAACGGTGATTGCGGCGCCCCCAACAATAACCGATACAAATGTAAGCAAATACTTGACATGCCGCGACTTCACAAATTCGAGTTTTATGTCAGGGAGAAGATTGAATTGAACCATTATTCGTTCCTCTCCGCTAGCCCAACGGCCACGCCAAACTGGTTAGACACTGCAAGTAGCTCATTTTGCCTGTCTGCCGCAAAAGCCACATTACGCCACGCGTTCCCGATTTCAACATTTACACCAAATTTATTTGCCAAATAAAGTGGAAATTCCGGTATAGTTGATGCACCGCCGGTAACAATCATCCGCTCGATAGGTTTTTCTGGATATCGTGTCTGGAAGAATTTAACTGATTTATCAACTTCACTTACGAGGATATCGATGGTACCGATAATTGCTTGGTAAACCTGTCCTTCTAGTTTATCTTTACTCACCCCAAATTTGTAAACAAACTGTTGCGCCTGTTTGTCATCGATATTGAGGTTTTGTGTTGCCGAGCGAATTACCGCCTCAACCCCTGTTGGAATTGATCGGGTCAAGCGAGGAGCGTCACTCATTGTAATAACAAGGTCAGTGCTTAATTGGCCCATATCAATTACAAGCTGAGGGGCAGCCGTACCGGACGGCACAAGCGCCCGTGAAATGGCAAGATTATCCGGCTCAAAGGCAATCACATTTAGGCCTGTTGACTCAATCATATCGAGTCGTTGCTCAACGAAGCTGTTCGATACGCTACTAAGTAATATTTCTATTTTGGTTTTGTCTTTAGGAGAATCACCTATTGCCGCCCAGTCAATCTTACTATCGGCAGGAGGCGTCGGGATGAGTGACTCTGCCTGGTACTGAATGGCTCTGCCAAGTTCTCCTTGGGGTATCCTATCGAAATCAATTACTGTCGTAAACACTTTGTTGCTTGGAAGCCCAACGGCCACATTACGCGTTGAGAGTCGAGCCTCCGATATTAAGTTCGACAACACTTGAGCCAATTTTTGCTGGTCAGCCTTGCTATCGCTTTGAGCAAGCTTTGCGTCTATGGGGACATATGCGTATTTTACGAGGCTCCGCGTTGGCCCCGTCCCACGAAGCTCTACGACCCGTATACCTGTCGTTCCGATATCTAGGCCAAAGAATGATGATACCCCACTCAATATACTCATGTTGTCTCGATTATAGCATGAGCGTTACCCAATATCGCAAGTGTTTTTCTTTTTCTGTTCATTCGGTACGTCTTCACTAGAGCACCGGTGGCAAACTGACGTATGAATCCCACGTATCTGAGGGAATAGAAATAGTGCTGCTAGCCGGAGCCAACCAAAGTTCTGGACTGTAGTAAAATTCTTCAGCTGAGTCGAGTGCCACCCCTGCTGCAGGCATAATGCTGCCATACGTACGCCCCAGTATCAGTTCTTCGGCGGCAACAGAACCATAAACAGTCAATTTGTTCTTGCAGTCAGTATAACCAGTCGCGCTACTGAGATTAATCGGTGTTGAGCCGTTCGTACATGTATAAAAGTTGCCCCGAGCCCCACTACCACCAGCGTAATACACCCCGCGCATCGCCGTAACACTCTTGTTCACAAATATATTTCCACTCTTTACCAGCAGCGTAAGCCGTGGAATATCATTGAGACTACTGCCGTAAGCATCATAGGCAATACCGGTACCAATAATAGTGGCGTTGAAGCTATTAGCGACAATGATCGTTGCCTGAACTCCCGTACGTAAGCTACCGAAGAGACTAATACTAGAAGCGGCATAGTATACACCATCCGATAGTCCTGCAACATTGACCGTGCCGCTGAGCGTATTTGTCTGCGTACGATAGGTCGGGGTAAAGCCACCGACAGTGTAGCCCCCACCATAAAGGCCATTCCCCGGAATTGCCGTCGTATTCGCAAAACCAAGACCCGTACCTTGCTCTGCCGCTGCACCGCCGGTCATTCCAGTGCCAGTTACGAAGTTCTTAATATCTCCGCTCGCAAGAGCAGCAAGGGAAGTCCCCGCGCCTGTGTAATCACCAGCCGCAAAGGGAGTTGCAGCGTCACGGTTCCACGAGCGAATATCCGCTTGGGAAAGAATATCACCACCGGTGACGTTAAAATACGGTCTATAACCAGCGTCACCACTCGTCGGTGGGTCCCAGTTTCCGCTGTTGCCACCCGGACAGTGTATATCCAAGCCTGCACCAACTAATGAATATTGCATCTGGTACCTACCAGGAACACTTGGAGTGAAGCTAAACGAAGGACTTGTAAGAACGGCTGGTGAATAGACGCCACCGTTCAGCGTGCCAGTTACTGCGTATCCTGCGTTCGTCCCAGCAGGCGTAAGCACTACCGGGTTACCACCCGGGTCTCGCACCTGGACGCTTAAGGCCGGGTCAGATGTTGTCAGCGGCGGCCCCCAAGCACCAAGGTTAAACGACACAGTAAACTGCTGCGGCGAGCCTACCAGCATGGTGTCTGGAAATGTGTCCTGTTTACAGGATCCATTATTGCAAGGTCCAACCGCTTTTGGCCCCGATGTCGTATCTGACCCATTCGTCCCAGTCGGAGTTAATCCGTACGCGATAGTCGTAAAACTATGCGACCCAAGCTGGACGTAGGTCGTTATGGGGTAATTATACCCTCCCGAGGCATCAGTCCGCAGTATAACCGCAGTTTTAGTTACCGTGTCTATAAGCGGCACCCCGTCCATCAATACCGCCACTACCAGGGATTGGCCTGGACGGTCAGAGTCAGTGGCCGTCCCCTGCAGCGTCGTACAAGATACGGTAAAGCTATTGCTTGGTGGAGTATCTGGATTATAAGATGGGATACCCGGTAGGTCACCGACCGGATTAGCGCAAGGCACTTCCAGTACATACAGCACCTTCCCAGACGGATCAGTGAATATAAGCATTCGAGCCAAAGTCGCAGACTTATACGTGGCGTACAGATCATCAAAGCCGGCCGAGCCACCATAAAAAGACACCTTACATCCATAACCACCGTTGAGGGTGCTCGGACAATAGCTATTCGGATCAGCATAATCATCTCTCATGATAATGTTCGGATTATTTACTCTGTTTACAAAATCCTGAAACATCGCTGACGTCACAGTCATGCTTGGCGCGGTTTGACGAGTCATCGTATTTACTATGAATGCACCGCCGAGCTCATTCCATGTATTCGCTTTTGAGTCCTGCTGCACTAATCCATCGACCCAATTAATGAAATCCTGTTTATCGTTGCCAACTCCATCATATACTGTTGCCGGTATGGACTGGGAGAGACCTCGACTTCGTGCGTCAAGCACATCGTGTTCATACAAAAATGACGATGGCAAGATAATAGTATCGCCAGTAAAATAACCTGGATCTTCTACAATTGCTGAGGCTTTCGCTCCCCAGAACATAGTACTTAAAACCGCCCCTAGCAAGCTTATACCAAGAAATGTGACGCCATACTGCCTGTGTTTCATCGGATAGCTTCCTGTACTCGTTTTTGGTCAGCAAGATACTGCGCCTGCGCTCGTGTCGTCTCTGGGTTAGCAGGATCATAGATTAGCCTTGCCGCCTCACCATACATTTCTGCGGCTAGGCGATAGTCCTTAGCGTCTTCGGCCGAAAGCGCAAGAATCGCACAGGTCTCAGCGGTCCGATTAGCCGCAACCGCTTTTTTTGCATACTGAATTGCTTGGGCAGATTCTTTCTGCAGATGGGCAACGCTTGAAAGTTTGCCGTACAGGGTAGCCTTATCTTCTGGAGTTTTTGCTTCGGCCAGCCCTGATTCGAGAAGCTGCCTGCGTGAAGTGTTATTTTTCTGGAACTGGCTTTCCGCTAGCTCTTGTTGAGTCATGATTGTTTTCTTGGAATTCCGGTTATCTAACACTCGCAGGTACCCATATATGCCTCCGAGTACTACGATTATCGCACCGACGGCCCCAAGAATAGCAAAAAGCTTTCGGTTCTTTCGTGGATAGGCGACATCACTCGTGACAATACCTTCTGTCTGTACTTCACTCGCTTTTGTCACGGCTTGTTGCTCCTAGTTAGTTGTTTTAACTATACCAAACCATAACCGTCATGTGAACAATAATCTTCCGATGTTTTGACAGTATCAATATAGATACCTATGTTTGCCGTTGACTTGGTTGTGCCAACCAGACGCCTACCCTGCTAAACTAGCACCGCCATAACGCGCAACCGACCAATCACCATCTCGCAAAGCCACCCGTCCTTATACGTATCACCCTAATACCTTCCTGACTAGAGGCCACTATTCGTCATCTTTTTATTAACCATATTCTTGCTTATTTATAATGACCGCATCGTAACAGCTTGGCTATAAGATAGGCGGCAAGCTCACATAAGAATCATAGCGAACACCTCCGCTCGTACGTTCGCGCGTACCAGTAGAAAGCCATAGCTCTGGGCTATAGTAGAACTCTTCGGCGGGCTCTGCCGGTGTGGCTCCGACGGCTATCAGGCTACCATAGGTCCGAGTCAGCATTAGCTTGGTCGCCGCGACAGCACCGTATACAGTAAGTTTCTTCCCGCAGGTGACATATGCCGTGCTTGTCGTCATGGTAACCGGCGAAGCGCCCGTAGCGCAACTATAGAATGCTCCTCCGGAGCCGCCAGCATAGTACGCACCATGTAGCTCAGTCACCGCACTACCAACATAAATATTGCCGTTTTGAACCAGGAGCGTAAACCGCGGGATAGTCTCTGGGTCTGTATACGAACCATATGCTATATTACCAGCTATGATAGCACTGCCACTCCTCAAAACAACTGTTATACGTTTATTCGTTGGTAGTGTGCCAGAAATTGTAAGGTTTCCGCTGTGCGTATAGGTTTTCCCGTCCTGTAGTGCTGCATCGCCAAGATTTAGTGTCGTTGCTGTCCACTGAGTGCTTGCGTCGACCGTTGGCCTAAACGCAGTCACATTATAGCCTCCGCCGTAGGTGGTACCAGTGGCTGTCGAGTTTGCAAAAGCAAGGCCACTCCCATTTCGGGTCGCTGCCCCTCCCGGCAGACCAAATCCGCTAACAAAATTCTGTATGTCTCCGGTTGCAATAGCAGCAAGTGTAGTACCCGCCCCAAAATAGTTACCACTGTCTGTGTTCCAGGAACGAATACCGCCACCAGAGTATATATCTCCCCCGGTTACACTAAAATATGGTCTATAGCCAGCATCAAATTCTCTCGTGCATGTTACATCACCCTCCAGGGTACTGCCAGCAACCGTCCATCGAACCGTGTGCCGTCCACCCTGTTGCGGCGTATAGGTGAGTGCAGGACTGCTCGATAGCACCGTTCTGGCGCCCAACCCACTATGGCTATACGGCACGTTTCCGTAGTTTCTCTGGACGCCCAATGGGTTAGTGACCACCACGCTCATGGTGGGGTTTGTTGCGTCCATGGGAGGCTCGTAGCTCGCAGATAGCTTTACGCGCGTTACAAAGTTAGCTTGTTGGCCCACAAGCATGTTCGTCGGAATGCCGCTGTAGTCACATGTCGCCTTTGCTTTGGGGCAGGCAATATCGTAGTTAATACTGTCGTACGGCAACTGGAACTGCAAAAGATTTACGCTATATACATTTTCCACGACAAATCGGTATTTATGAAATGGCTTGTACGTTGCAGTTATCCGAGCTGTTTGTTGGTTACCGGAAGTAAGATACCATTTGTTGCCACCCTGATTGGACTTCGATACAGCCGTGATGCTTAAAGGAATAGTGGTTACACTCCCAGTCGGTGATATCTCCTCCACATACACGACAAACTTTATCGGTTGTATCCCCGTCGTGCCATTGTCGTCATCATACAGCGAGATACTCTTTGTTTCTGAACTGGTAACCGAGCATGATGGCGCAAATGGCAAGGCATATCTTCGGTATACATTTCGAGGATAGTCTTGCGCAATTGCAAAGTTATCTGCCGCAGCATCACTGGAATACCCAACTTTCCCCTCACTTAAACGGATGGAAAAATGGTTCTGTATGTCTGTTACGTCAGCCGGGATTGATGCTGTAATCGTCATTTTGTATTTGCCTGTCGAGGTATCGAGTGCTAATTGGCTTCCAAGGATTGTTACTGTTTTCGTTGCTTGATAGCAGCCGTTTGCCGTACTTGGTTTTCCAAATATGGTACTTCGTCCCGGCACACTGAGGCTCGTAATATTTTTTCCAGCAAGCCCGCTGCTCACTGCGCCCGCGCCTGGGTCAACATCCCCCGTATCTCTGTAGTTATTGCCGTTATTTGGCGCGGTATCTCTCGCGTCTGAGCATAAATCGAGCCCCGTCACCGTAAGCATCCGGTCCACGGCTGCATTGTCGAAATATAGCGGGATGGTTACCGAGCGTACTTTTATAGAATTTCGCTGATCCGCAATCACATAGGCGGCTACGTCTGCCGGAGCCATACCCATGTCCACTGGGTCAGGACCTTCTGCGCCAAGCGCTGCAGCCGTTTTGAAACCGAAACCAAGGCTCATGAGCGTTAACCCGATCCCCGCAAACCATACGAAGCGCCGTAAGCTCACACTATGCTTCACAGTTTGCATCAATCCGCTCCTTTATAACAGGAATATTCAGGCCGACCTTGTCAGTACCTTTTGTGTTTTGTACTGTATCCAGAAGTTCGGCCGCCTGACCGCACAGTCTATGGTCGGCCGCATACAGTGCCGCATTAAGCATTGCATTTGTCCAGTCATAGGAGGCTTCTGAATACTGATCTGCCACCGCAATTTGCGCTTGTACATCTGCGCTATAAGTACGCTGCTCTGAAGACGTATCATCGTCGGACCGTAACGGACGCTCGGATCCACGCTGTTGCGTAAGTAATAGACCTATAGAAAATATCACTAGAAGACCTATAAGAATAGCTGTGCCTATAACCGAACGATTTTTCATCATATTGCTTATGCTCTCGTTCCTAATGATACAGTACATCCTGTGCGAAAAAAAGCGTGCCAAGACCCTGCCTCTCTTGGTATACTGATTAGTCATGAGTCTCTATAGCAACTCGTATTTTACATACCCATCTGGAAAACACCCGAAAGGTTGGGTTAAATGCTGAGCATAGGTATGATGGCTTAATAACCCAACTACCTTTTGAGCTAAAGCTGACTATGCCACCAACCGATAGAGGTAAACGAGGTTATTCTGACAGTCTTGTAGAGAAAGCGACTGAATCGCTCAAGGATTAAGCCAACTTAGGCTACTTTTCGCAAAACAATATCTTCTACTTCTTGCTTATCAAGTTCGCCACTCTCAATACGAACACGGTGTGCTGCTAAGTGAGGTCGGCCTATCATTGCTTCATCAAATGATTGAGGTTGTCCTGAATAATGTACACCAAGTTCTGTGCTGTGCATCTGAATACCGCCTGGCGCACCGTAAATATCAATGTCACTCTGTATACCAGAGGCAATCAAGTCCTTACCAAGCTGACTAATAACCGACTCCATACCAGTCTGGATTTTCTCGCCATTATCATCAATATCGCCTGATTTTACCTCTGTACCAGCGTGACAAGCAGAGAAGATAACCTTTTTACGGCCTTCGTCACGACTATCATCGTCAATGCCACGACTTGGCTTCATATATGTCTCTACCAGCCGTGCCATGCCCTTCATACCGTGCATTGAATAGCCGTAGTCACCAGAATCAAGGTCGCCGTTACCGTTGACCATTGCTACCAGCTTACGACCTGCAACAGTTGCTATGTCCCGGCGTTCTTGACCCTTTTCTTTCTCACGGACATCGGAAACCATAAACTGACCAGGAGCACTGTGTGCAGCTAAAATCAATGTAGACGGTTGAACACCAGCTTTACGCAAAGTTACCATTCGGCGATAAATGTCGTCCATACTGGTAATCTCAAAGAACACCGTTCGCTTACTACTATCATCAAAATCAGCAGCTACATTACGGAGTACGCCGTTATGGTCACCAAAACGGTTTATCATTACTACCGTAACGTCATGGTTAGCAAGCATTTCAGAAACTTCGGTGGGATTAGCTGCTAAGGATTCCATACGTTCTAGCTGTTCAGTAGTGTAGGCTTCCAGGCCGTGAATACCACTAAAGTCAGCTAACTGCCTAACTCGGTCAATGCCAAAACTGTTAATTTTGTTGATGATGTCTATCGTGTATGTGTTGTCATTGTCATTGTTGCGAGAGGCACTGAATGTGTAATCCCTTGCCTCATCGGTAGGCATACCCGTGGCAACCTCAACTGCTTTACTCATCCAATTACGAGCAGCCTCTTGCGTCTGATGCCACTTGAAATCCATGTCCTTATTGCCTTCTTGCTCGTAATGACGCATCCATCTAATCGGGTTCGGCTGCAAAAGAGCAGCACGCAATTTGTCACTATACTCGTCACCACCTACACCCAATAAGTCAGTCATCGAGTCGGTTCCATAGGCTACTTTAAGTGCATTTAATTCAGGAGCTAGAACGCCAGACCGCTCATTTCCCTCTTTTTCTAAGTCTGCAAGCATTGCTGTGTGCATAGAGCCATCTTTTGGCTCAACCGCGAAACCACGCCCTACTACATCTTCACCAAGATTTTGAATCATTAACTGCAATGGACGACTGTATGGCTCACGCCCAGAAATTGTGCTACCTAGCTCTTGGTCTTTGCGATAAAGGTCAAAGTAGCGCGATATATAACTTGGATCAGCTTCACCAGACCTCAGTTGTGGCATGATGTCCCGTATAGATGTTGTATCTTCGCTGTTATACCATTCAGGCCATTGGTTAGTGCCAGCCAGTGCACCCATTTCAGATTCCAAGCGGTCAAGACGGTGCCGCCATAACTCAAACCCTGCTTCTACAGGAGAAGTAATTTGTGTTTCGGCTGCTGGAACTTCGTGTGGCATATTTTTATTTTAACGCTTTACTCTGTAAATGATAGCAAATTATTGCTATTTTGTCAAGTTGTTAGCACTACACATTAACCTTGTCACCTTTTATTGACACCGAATTCCTTGAAAACAGGAGAAACAACTGGTTAAGCTACCACGTTGTCAAGAAACTCATAACTAGCTTGTCTTGATTATTCTTGGCAGCCGTCATCTTCTCTCTAAAAACTGAATTGTTGTTGAAGTAAAAATAGTACAACTGGCGACTTATGCCAACAAACGCACAGCCCTCACTTATGCTGGCATTGTGCTGGATTGCGTCAGCTAACTTAATCATTACCCGATAGTCTACCTTATGTGGACGACCTGTTGTTCTCTTTATTGGCATGAATAATCCTCTTTGTCTTAGCGTCTACTGCTAATTATACAGAGGTGACATGCGTGCCTGACGCTATTTATCGTTCTTGATTGTAGGTAATATCACGGTTATGAGTTCATCGTCTTGCTGCTGTCGGGTTGTTGTCGGCGATATATGCTTCTTAGCCCTACGGAAAAATAACGCAAGGAGCGACGGAGGACAGAATTATTACAAATGCTATACAGCTACCATCCTAACACCACTCCGCAAGTCCTATGCACTCCTCCTGTGTTATAGGGTTATGCAAAGCTCGTTCATCCATTTAGTGTGTAATGACGCAATTACCCAGAGGAATTTTTTTGCCCACGCTTCGGTCTACCCGCAACTTTTATCAAAGTAAACTTCTAAATCTTCGCATGGGAGATACTTACTGATAAACTGCAATTTACAGACAGTCTGGCCTAGCGATGGAACTGCTCAAAAATACTTTAGAATGCCGCCAACACATGTGGGTAGTACTGCTTTGCTACGAAATAAAAAGCTTCACCAAACACAGAACGGTCTGTCGCCGTTATATGGCGTAAATCACTTTCCGAAAATATCTTTATACTTACCGCTTCAGGTCCCAGCGCTAAAGCACTATCTGTCTTTATCTCAAATACAATAAACAAGTGGTTCTCATCCCTTCCTATGACCTGACGGTGGAATACCGCGGTTCCAAGCAGTCTGTGTTCAATAGTTCGCGTGCCAATCTCTTCCTCGCATTCGCGCAGCAAGGCCTCCACGTCGGACTCCCCTGCCCGCACGTGTCCCCCTACGGGGTTTACCCACTGTCCAGCATCCTGCCGATCGGCCGCCTGCCGCACCAGCGCAAAATCATTGCCGTAGCGCAGGCAGCCAATGACGGTTTTGTGCAACCAGCCATGTTTGTGAGCATCTGTTTTCAGGACTTGCCGTAGCACCATACCCTGCACGTCAACAACGTCGACCATTTCATCATCCATGGAAATATTCTACCACCTCTGTTACAATAGCCAGCATGTCACTCACTATAGCCATTGTAGGATTGCCAAATGTCGGGAAATCGACACTGTTCAATGCGCTAACCGACAGCAACATTTTGGCCGCAAACTACCCCTTCGCTACCATAGAACCAAACACGGGCATAGTGCCGGTACCCGACGAGCGCCTTCAGAAACTCAGTGAACTATACGGCAATGCACCCATTAAGCCCGCTACGGTAACGTTCGTGGACATTGCCGGGCTGGTGGCCGGCGCCAGTAAGGGCGAAGGTCTCGGCAACCAGTTCCTTTCGCACATTCGTACCTGCAATGCCATTGTGCAAGTGGTGCGCGCCTTTGACGACCCAAATGTGACCCATGTCGATGACGCATACGACCCTGCAAAGGACATAGGCGTCATAAATACCGAGTTGGTTCTGGCTGACCTCCAAACCGTCACAAACCGCCTGCCTCGACTAGAAAAAGAAGCCAAAGCAAATGCCAAGCTGAAACCACAAGTAGAATTTGTAGAAAAAGTAAGAGTGGTACTCGACAATGGAACGCCGCTGTGGGCAGATGAAGGAATCATGAATCATGAATCATGTACTTGGCTGCGCCAAGAGCTACAGCTTCTGACACTGAAGCCCATAATTTATTTGTTCAACGTAGACGAAGTGAAGCTAACAGATGAAAATGCAGCATCCCAGGTGAAAGCACTCGTCATGCCCGCCCCCGCCCTTTTGGTCTGTGCCAAGCTAGAAGACGAGCTGCGGAGTCTCGATGAAGCCGACCGCCGCGAGCTGCTTGAAAGCTACGGCGCGCACCAATCTGGCCTTGTCCAGCTCATACACTCCGCTTACAAGACACTGGGTTTGCAAAGCTACCTCACAGCTGGTGACAAAGAGGTCCGCGCCTGGACAATCCCGAGCGGCGCAACTGCACCACAGGCTGCCGGCGTCATCCATGGTGACTTTGAGCGCGGCTTCATAGCCGCAGACATAGTGAGCTACCCAGACCTCATCGCCGCAGGGTCACTGCAGGCCGCTCGAGCGGCCGGCAAGGTTCGCACCGAGGGCAAAACCTACGTTATGCAGCCAGAGGACGTTGTTGAGTTCAAATTCAACGTCAGCAAATAGCACTACATCCTGTTCAGCTGCTCGTTAATCTGGCGTGCTGCGTCCGCAATCTGCGCCCACGAACTACCCTGTGACATTATGGTGAGCATGTACGTTTTACTGCCATATACTATGGCCGCATCGTGCAGTTTGCCATCGAGGAACCCAACTTTATCTGCCACCGTTACTCGTACGCCTGCCGGTATGCCCTGCCGATACACCTGGCGCTTCATAACATCGAGCAACCTGTCGCGCTCCGGCGTATTTAAGATGGTGCCGTACTGGAGTTTGTGCAAGAACAACGTTTCGTCGTCGGGAGTAGAATACATCGCCCCGCGTATTGTACTGGTGTTTGATAATCCCAAGGCACGCACCTCGTTTTGTATGTTCGACCAGCCAATCTTGTCGCCCAGCCACTCGGCACAGGTATTGTCGGAGTTGATTATCATAACGTCAAAACACTGACTCATATTTTTGCCGGCCGTAGCGGGGTCATCCCACTTAAATGTACTGTTTTCGATACGCTTCAAAAAGCTGTAGGCAACGTACATTTTATACGTACTCGCCGGATGGTAGCGCTTACTACCGTTTGCGCTGACCGTACTACCATCACTCAGGCGCACTGATATGGCATAGTCCCCCTTGTCTTTCACGATGTCGTTTAGTAATGCCTGCAGCCCCGCGCGGGTCGGCGAATACGAACGCTGGTACGTTACCCGCGGAGCAAGCGAGATAAGTTCACCGGTCACCACGCCATCGCCACTAAGCAGCTGTTTTTTAAGCGCTTCAGAGGTTGTGGTAAAGTTAAGTCCCCGCCCCACCGCACCCTCAGTACGGCCTGTTTCTACACCGTCGGTGGTGCGCACCGTGGTAACACCAGGTGCAATATATATTTTCTTTTGCATTTCGGTCAGGTAGTCACGTATGGGTTTTGTGTCGACGTCTACCGTCAGCTTCTTTTTGTCGTTTGGGTCTTCGGCAATAACCAGCCACGACGCGAGCGTTGTTTTGGAAACCGGATAATCGGTATCGGCAAGCTTCAGCGAAATTTTACGTTCGGTCAGTGCCTGAGCCTCTTTTAACTTGCCTTCTACGTCCTTGTCGGAGCGGAGCGGCTTTACCGTTTCTGCGTCTATGTAGGCATGAACGCCCTTTGGCTCCAGCGAAAGACGTTTTAGCTCACCTCGTAATACATCTGGCTGACATTCCTGTCCGTCTTTTGCGGCGTCGAGCACGACTGCACCGTCTTTTACCATAACTCCTGCGTTTTTTGGTTCTACCTTGCAGGCCGCAAGCTCGCCCTTGGCGTATTCTTTAAAACGCTGCTCGTCAAAAGTTACGCGAATAGGCTGGTTCTTCGTCAAGCCCTTTGCAAGCCCGCTAAAGGGCACCAGGCGCTGCCACCACGGATAAGACTTGAGCTCTTTTAGTATGCGGTCAATGTCTGGCTGCAAGCCGGCGGGTGCAATGGTTGTTTTTCTCGACAAATCTTTAGCGGGTCCTTCGACATGAAGCGTCAGCGGGACATTGCTGTACTGGTCTATGAGCGTTTGTGAAATCTGTTTTTCGGACTGCGAGCCAACTCGTTTGTCATCTAGGCGCACAAATGGCAGTGTCCGGTTTGCCGGGTACGCAAATTGGGCTACAATGACGGCCGCCAACACACCACCAACCCAGTACACCTGTTTAGTGTGACGAGCAACAAACCCCTTAACCAGCCGCAACCAATACTCTGCTCTTTGTCTCATACTGCTTATGACAGTATAGCAAACCTAGGCCTAGAGGTAGAAGCTTGGGTATCTGCGACGTCGAGACAGGAGTGGCACTTTGGTGTATGGGTTCATCAGTGGTCGAGCAGGAGGCCGGTATGTTTCAAAATCCGCTGTAGGTTTCTCTGCGGTTGCCGTTGTCGGCACCATCTGCGGTACCGTTTGACGCTGCCAACGTTTACCCGAAGCAAACGTGGTCTGTGAAGACTGTTTTTGCTGCATGAACTGACTCATGAGGTAGTCGTTGTTTCGCATTTCCATTACTCGCTGTTGAATATAGTTCATACATGTCCGAAGCTTGCTAATACTCCAGCTCGTAAATATGAGTGTTCGCATGGGTGTGTATATGTGGAACACAGAGGTAAATACGCGCGAACTGTAGTCCACTTCGGCTATCATGTCGTAGCGCAGGTCTTCAACGGTGAGCGCCAGCGGCTTTTTGTCCACTATTAGCACGCGGTAGTTCGTAACACACAGCAGTGCAAAACCACCATCATAGTAGCCATTGACCGCTTGTTGAATCTGTTCGTCGTCCATGAGAATGTTAGTCAGCTCGCGAATTTCGCTCCTACCCCACACCGCGTAGTCACATCCAATTTGTCTTAGTTGTTTGGTGATTTGCTTCATACTGACCATCTCTGTATCTCCCTGAGGGGTTTTCGGTCTGTTGACTAAATTTCCCTACGTAGTCATCAGTATAGTGAGAGAGGCAAATTCGGGCAGTTAAGTTCATCACAAATTAGGAGAGACATTTATCACACCAGCCTACCCAAGCAGTATGAATTCTTATAGACAGGGGTGGTTCTCTGTGGGATAATACGGCCATGCTAGCCGATGATACCCAGCTGGCGGCGTTGGTTGATTTGTTTCATACCGGCACCAAACAGGAGTACTCCAAGGGAGAATTCCTGATTCGACCAGGCGGAGTACCGACTGGGGTATTTTATATTGAGAAAGGTTTGGTTAAGGCGTACGACATCACAAAGTACGGCGAAGAAAATCTCCTTATTATTCGTCAGACAGGAGAGCTCCTCGGCCTAACGTGGGCTCTTGCGCACCGCGAACGTGAAATCATCTATACCGCCCTCTCCCCCACAATCGTTTGGCTTATAAGCCGCGAAACCTTTATCGATCATCTTCGTTCTCATCCCGAAACAGCTGTCCCTGTAGTAAGCATACTCGCCGACATGTTTAACCTACATGGCGAACGCATAATGACACTAGAGTACCGCACCGTCCGCGAACGCCTTGCGTCGTTCCTGCTTGGTATGGCCGATAGATTTGGTGTGGCCGTAGAAACAGGCACCAAAATAGATGTTCCCTTGAGGCATCAGGACATTGCTAGTTCCATAAGCGCAACGCGCGAAACAACCAGCCGTACGCTGTCAGAGCTTGAACGAAAAGGCTTTATTGCAAGCGAGCAGTCACGTATAACCATCTGCGACCGCGGAGCACTCGAAGACTTCATCGAATAGGCCTACCTGCAAACTATTTCCAGTGCAGCACAATATCTTCCAGTATTCGAACAATGGCGTCGTGCGAAGGCAAAGCATTGTCGTCATAATAATGGTCGATTGAAATTATATCTTCGATAACGTTAAGGCATACAATCTCATCGCCAAGCATGTGCATTTGGTCCACCGCTGGCACACTTGCAAACGGCGACACCATTATGACGCGCTTGGTTTTTATAGGCTTTAAGAACTCATAGGCCGCTTTCATTGAAAATCCGTTGCTCAGGCCATCTGACACGACAATAATATTTCTATTGCGCAACAGCTTTGTACTAAGCACACCCCCCTGCCCAAGCAGCTCGTTCATTTCAAACAGCTTCTGCAACTTCTGCTGTTCTATGTAGTTAAAGTATTCACTTTTTATCTCCTCTAGCTCACCCGGGCTGAATTTATCGCTGTAAGTCACGCCACCAAAATTATCTATAGACGCAAGCACGTCAATCTCACGCGGCAACTGTATGGCTGATGAAAGCAGCATGTTAATTACACAGTGCAGCCGCTTCGCTATTTCTGCACCGACCACAACCGCACCGTCGCTCAGGGCAACCACCGCACAGTCTTGGTAGCGATACTGTTTTTCCAGCTGGTCCGCAATCAAATCTCCTGCGACCGTACGGCTTGGGAAGTAATACATGAGCGTTATTATACAGGAGGACCTTGTCCTCCTCGCAAGTTCGGAATACATCCGAACATTACTCTCCTCCTGCTCTAAAGCTCCCCGCCAGCTGGCGGGTCGTTCGCTTCGCTGGTTTTTCTAAGAGGGACTGAGCCCCTCCGCTTGTATCCGAAATAAATTCGGATACTGCACTCCACCCCCTCCTAAAGCTCCCTATCGGGTCGTTCGCTTCGCTCATTATGAGTGAACGGGAGACTTGCTTTCGTTAGCTGCGAGTTTACGCAGGAGGTAGAAGCGCTCGACATTACCCTTGCTGCCAGCGACTTCGGAGTCTTTTTTGTCGAGAATTAGGAAATACCCGCGCACCCAGGTTTCAAAATCGTGCAAAATATCGCGCCGCATTCGGTCGTTTTTTATAACCCCCTTGTGTTTCACGCTACTTTGCCCTGCCTCAAACTGCGGCTTTACCATGGCAACCAAGACGGAGTCATGAGTCATGAGTCGAGAGACATGAGGCAATATTTCCCGGAGTGATATAAAACTAACATCGCCCACAACAATGTCGATTTTTTCTTTCGTCATAAAATTCCGTATGTCAGTTTTTTCGTGCAATTCTATGCGTTCATCGCTACGCAAACTCTGGTGGAGTTGTTCGGTACCGATATCTACTGCAAATACTTTTTGGGCGCCATGCAGCAGTGCGTATTGCGTAAACCCGCCCGTGCTACTCCCCACATCGAGCACGGTTTTTCCCCGCCAATCTATATGAAATGTACTGTCTGCACTCTCGAGCTTCAGCGCCGCCCGGCTCACATACTGTACGCTCGTTTTCACTTCAATTTTGTCGGCCTCAGATACCAACTGCCCGCTTTTTAACCCGGGACGTCCATTGACCATCACACGGCCGAGCCTAACATAGCTCTCCGCCTGCGAGCGACTAACGACAATATTACGCCGCACCAATGCCACATCAAGCCTAATCCTGTTTGCCAAACGGTATCTCCTTGACTATTTGTTTGTAATCACCCTTTTGCTCAACAATATAGAGCCGATTGACAACGAACCTATCTCCCTCACGCGCTCGATGCGATACCTGTGCGGTCACGTGCGGGCGATAGCTTGGATGACGGGTTGAGACAAACTCGAAACCAAGCTTGTTTTCAGTGTCCTTTACAACTAAGAAAAGTTTTTTGAGGGGCGGCGAATCTACCTCATTAACCAATACTTTGCCGTCCGCATAGAATGCTTCAGCACCAACTTCAACTTCGAAAGGTCCTGTGTCCTTCAGCGCTAACATTAACGACTTTTCAAGTAGCCCCAGATTACCACGTGCCCACGATACGACCGTGATATGAAGCGGCCACTCGCTAAAGCATGAACCCACATGTAGCGGCTGCACAAACACCCCAACGAACAAGTCGCCTGTTTGCATACTATTCCTTCACGCGTTCGCGATAGGCACCCGTAGCGGTATCTACAGATATCACGTCACCTTGTTTGATAAAGGCTGGCACTTTTATAGTTATACCCGTTTCCAGCGTGGCATCTTTAGTTATGGAGCTGCTAGTATCACCCTTTACTGCGTTTTCGGTGTAAGTCACCAGCAATGGAACATTTTTAGGCAACTCTACGTTTATGGCAACACCGTTGAAAAACTGCAGACTCACCATGTCACCTTCTTTTAGGTAGCCCGCGCCGTCACCCATCAGCTCATCGTTCACCTCAAACTGCTCAAACGTTTCTTGGTTCATGAAGTGGAAGATGCTGCCGTCACTGTACAAGTACTGGACTGTTTGGTTTGTCACATCTGCACTTTCAAGCTGCTCGTTGCCTTTAAATGTCTTTTCCAGCACCTTGCCATCCAGCAGGCTGCGGATGCGTACATTCACGATGCTCCCGCCGCGCCCCATCACTTTCTGGTTGTATTCCACCACACGGAACGGCTCTCCGTCCAGCTGAAACACCACCCCTTTTTTTAGATTCGTAATACTCAGTGCCATTAGTCGCTCCCTTCGTCTCAGCAATAATGTATGAAGACAGTATATCACCCCTGTTAGCGCAGTGGTAGTCTTACGAAAGTTTTGCCCGCAGCTGGTCTATAACTCCGCCAAACTCTGCCACATCAGCCGGACCAAAGATTGTGTCGAGTCGTAACAGCAGTGTATTTGCGGCTGCCAAATTGTGACGACCAATCTTTGCCCACCGAAGCTGCTCTTCTCGAGTCTCGGCGTATTCATAGTCTCGAACATCGAGTTTTATTTCGTGCAGCGCTTTCTTGAGCTGCGCGATATTCTCGCGCCCTGCAACACCAAGACTGTCGGCGTCCTGTGTGCGCAGCACAACTTGTATGCGCCTTTCCAGCTGGGCGGCAAACCCCGTCAGACTTTGCATAGCACCTAAAACGGAATATCGTCGAGGTTTATTGGCTCGTCGCCGACGTCTTCTATGACCACGTCGTCTTTTTTCTTTGTGGTTTGTCGAGATGAACCACCGTCTGAACCACCCCCCTGATATCCTCCGCCGTTACCACCGCCATCGCCTCCACGACCACCCAGGAACGTCACGTCCTGCGCGTTCACCTCGACCTTACTGCGCTTCTGGCCGTCTTGCTCCCAGCTTCGTGACTGCAAACGTCCGTTCACCAAACACTGGCTGCCTTTGTTCAAATACTGAGCTACACGCTCCCCTAGTGGCCCCCAAGCGACAACGTCCACATAGTCAGTTGCTTCCTGCCACTGGCCATCTGCCCCTTTATAGGCGCGGTTGAGCGCCAGCGAAAAGCTACATACGTTTTGGCCATTTGGCGTCTGTCGCAGTTCGGGGTCCCTGGTGAGATTCCCCATTAAGATTACTTGGTTGAATGATCGAGCCATCTCGTCCTCCTTGTAGGAACTATGTCCTTTACCTTAGTTGTACTACCCACCTTACGCTTCAAGTTTTAGTACGTCAATATTTTTTGAATTTTCAATAAATATTCCCGGATTGATTCCGGGAATATTTATATAACTTACAGGAAAGAGCAGCCCGAGTTGCAGTATGCGACTCGGCGCGATGAGAGAACCTATCTCGGTTCTCTCATTACTACTCTACGCAGTAGCCACAAACGGAAGCAGTGCAACATGTCGAGCCCGCTTAATAGCGACAGCCAGGTGGCGCTGCTCAGACTCGGTTAGACCAGTTTTTTTGCGGCTTTCAATTTTGCCGTACTGGTCAACATACCGCTGAAGCGTCTTAAAATCTTTGTAGTCAAAGTAGGCTACGTCAGTTCGATGTTTAAATATCTTTGCCATTTTGTCTACTCCTCTTCTTCCTCTTCTTTATCGTCGCTTTCACCGCGCTTTGCGGCCTGCTCTGCTTTGCGAGCCTTTTCGGCTTCTGCTTTTGCGAGTTTCTTTAGGTCTGGGCGTACAATGAGAAAGCGAATAACTTCGTCGGTAATGTTTAAGACAGACTCAATTTTGCGAACGTTTTCGCCCGGTATATCAAGTGTATAAAAAACGTAGACTGCACTATCATGCTTCTTTATTTGATAAGCTAGTTTTTTCTTGCCCCAATTATCGACATTGGTAACCTTGGCGCCATTATCGGTAAATAGTTTTTCAACTTTTTTTGTTGCCTGCTCAAGGTCTACTTCTAGGCCTGGGTCAAAGAGAATGGCAATTTCGTATTGATTCACTAGGTGCTCCTTTGGTTTCTGCCTGCACGCCAAATGCTGCAAGCTGAGTTAATTGTAGAAAAATTATAGCGTAATTATGACGCAAAAGCAATAAAAAACTGCCCGTTCAGGCAGCCTTGTTTTCTGAGCCCGGAGTGAGATGATGGTAGCCCTGGTGTAGTCTCTCAATACACTTTCGGCAGGCCACCATCTCGCTCCATTTGGCTTGTTTGTTTTAACTCCATGGTAGTCCTGCAAAATATAAAACGCAAGCAAAATGTGTAGTAAAAATGTCTATCCACATCTGTTATTCAAAATTGTTCTGTTGTATGCGCTGCAACAAAAAATGCAATACAAATACATTAAATTGAACACATTTATTGTATTGACTATTTTAACCGCCCGGTACTCTGAGCACATTAGCGAGCAAGAAATTCGTCTCGCTCAGTAGGCTCGGTAGGTACGCCGAACTCATCGAGACCTGCTCCGCTTTCGTCATTTGTAGCGCCCCCACCGCCAAACACCTGGTCAAGCGAGCTTACCAGTACATCACGCGGGCGTGAGCCATCTGCCGCGCCTATGATGCCCTGTTCTTCCATTTCCTCCATAAGCCGTGCTGCTCGACCATAACCAATTCTGAGACGGCGTTGCAGTAGCGACGTCGAGGCCTTACGACTTTCTATAACAACGCGTACTGCGTCACGGAACATATCTTCATCGGCATTTGCACCATGGTCGTCAGTTACAACTACCCCGCCCTTACCAAGCTGCACCGGCTGACTTACGACTTCGTCGTTGTAGTCTGGCGCCCGTTGTTCGCGAATGAAATCGTTCACCTTGACCGTTTCACCGTCGCTCACAAAAGCGGCCTGGACACGTTTTGGTGCGGGCATTTCAGATGTCTGGTACAGCATATCACCCCGGCCGAGCAGCTTCTCTGCTCCCATTTGGTCTATGATAGTTCGGCTGTCTACCTGGCTGACAGTCGTAAATGCTATGCGAGCGGGCACGTTCGCTTTGATGAGCCCTGTTATAACATTCACACTCGGGCGCTGCGTTGCAAGTATAAGGTGTATGCCAGCCGCCCGTGCTTTCTGCGCCACGCGGACAATAAGCGCCTCCACATCACGCGCCGCCATCATCATAAGGTCACTTAGCTCGTCTATAACGATGACAACATAGGGCATTTTTTCTTCTGGCTTAATGAGGTTGTACTCCTCTATGTTGCGCTTGCTCACCTCTGCCATAGTGCGCAGACGACGCTCCATTTCTGCTACCGCCCATTTGAGCGCCGATATGCACTTTTCCGGCTCGTGTATAACAGGCGTCAGGAGGTGCGGAAGGTCATTGTAGGGCGTTAGTTCAACCTGCTTGGGGTCTACCAGAATGAGTTTGAGGTCACTTGGGCTGTTACGGTATAGCAAGCTGGTCAAGATATCGTTTATCATGACAGATTTACCAGAGCCTGTCTGACCAGCTACAAGTAGGTGTGGCATGCGCGCTAGGTCGGCAACCACGCTGTGGCCCACTATGTCTTTCCCTATCGCAAACGTGAGCGCACCTTCCGACTCCGCCCACTCGCGGGATTGGAAAATAGAACTCAAGCGCACGGTGGCTCCCTTTACATTCGGCACCTCTATACCCACCGCCCGTTTACCGGGTATGGGTGCTTCCATGCGGATAGTCGTGGCCGCAAGGTCAAGTGCAAGGTTGTTTTCGAGCGCGGTAATTTTCGTAAGCTTGACGCCAGTGGGTGGCCGCAGCGTGTACTGTGTCACGCGCGGACCAATGTTTGCGCCCTCCATTTCCACGTCTATGGCAAAGTTAGCAAATGTTTCCTTTATAATCCGGGCGTTACCCTCCACATTCCCGGCATCGGCCTTGTCTTGGCGCTGGTCAAGCAGGTCAACCCCCGGCAGTTTCCAGTCGGGATCACTCGCCGTAGTAAGAGCTTCGTGACTTTCGTTTGCGCTCAATTTTTGTGCAGTATTGCGGAAGTTGGAATGGTGAACCTGTTCTTTCGCCAGCGAACCTTCGCTGTGCTTCACAACCGGCACGCCTTCGTTCAGCTGAAAACCACTCTGTGCCGCTTTGGCCTTCAGTGCGGCCAGTTCTCCTTCGGGCTCGTCATTTTCAACACGACGGAATAGCTTACCTAGGTTTAGTAGTACTTTGGGCGATATGCCAAAAGCAAAAAAGAATGTAAGCAGACCAAACGCAAAAAATAACAGGCTCGCCGGAACCTTGTCTAGCGCAGAAAGAACAGCATCGCCCACAGCACCACCCACTTCACCGCCGTTACCACCTACGGTTTGCGTAGCTAGACCCGGTTCATCTTTAACGCTCGCAAACGCCGTAAAGAACCAGGCAGACATAAGTACCAAAAACATATACATACTAAAAACGCGGCCGCGCGGTACCCGGTGGTCATCATTGGTAAATTTGTAGTAGCCCCAGTAGAGCAGGCTTATCGGCACCAGCCACGCCCCCCAACCAAACAGCCAGCTCATGGCCCCAAAAAGTCCTTTTGGTAGCGTACCGCCAGCGTGAAATCCACCAAGGAATATAAACAGTGCTGCCAGCACAAACACGACTGCCATAGTGTAACCAACAACCGGTGATGGCCCCCTATCGACAGCCTCTGCTGCTTTCTTTTTACTCTGTTTTTTCTTTTTCGCCATATTCGTATATTATATGATGTTTATGCTTTTGGGTCTACCGATTTTGGTTTTTCCGCTTCTAGTTGTTCTGCCCCAAGCTTCCATATCTGTTCTCGCAAAGGACCCCTGTCTTTTGGGGGAAGGCTGTGAAAGCCTGTTGCAGCAGCTGCAATATCTTCCCCAATAACATCGCTGAGCTGTTGACTATTTGTCCGCGAAGCTGCTGCGCGCCTTGCTTCTTCCTCATCCAACATTTTGACTAGATCCGGACCAGCCCCTTTCAGAACACCTAGAACTTGCTGTGCGACATCGCGGACGGGCACAAGACTATCTATTGATTCTGGTAACTTTTTATTTTTAGGAGGCATAGTATAGTCATATTATAGCAAAAAATACAACTTGTGTCAATCCCGCTTGCGCTTAGTCGACACGGGGGTCTTGGTTGAGGAGACGTTCGCGCATGGCCTGGAAGCGCGCTTGCTGCTCGGCGGCAATTTCCTCTGGTGTTTTCTGTGGTTCTGCGGGTTTGTCTGTTTTGCCCTGGGGACCTTGTTTTTCGTTTTTACCACCTACAATGTTAAGCACCGGTATAACTATTGGGCTGCGACCGGTTTGTTCAAACAAATAGTGCGTAATGTGATCTTTCAGTTCGGCCTTAAACCGGTCTATGTCGATGCGCTTGTAGCGCTGCTGGACAGCACGGCGAACCTCGGTACGCAGACCATTCATCATATCTTCTTGTTCACGCATATATATGAAGCCGCGGCTGATGATATCGGGACTCGTAAGCAAGTTGCCCGACTTCTTATCGACAGTGAGTACAACCGCCACTAGGCCTTCTTCGGCCAGAAGCACGCGGTCTTTGACTACCACGTTACTGACAATGGCGCCCGTTTGGTCAACGAGTATAGTGCCGCTTGGCACTTCACCAATAACTTCCATTTTTTCGGGGGTAAGGGCTATAACTTCGCCGTTCAGGGCATTTAGGCAGTTTGCGCGCGGTATACCCTGCTCTATGGCTAGTTCAATGTGCCGCTGTTTTACCCGGTATGCACCGTAGATTGGTATGAAAAACTTCGGCTTGGTCATTTGAATCATTTCGGCATATTCGTCGCGACTCGCATGCCCAGATACGTGCAGTGGCCCGACACCGTCAAGGTCGTGGTTTCGGTGTTCAAACACGTGCACATGCTTTTTCGTGAGGTCATCAACCATTTGGCCAATAAGCGCATCGTTACCGCTTTCCGGGATTGGTGTACTAGAGAGAATGACAGTATCTTGCTCTTTTAGTTTAATGTGACGGTGTTCGCCATTTGCCATACGCTGCAGCGCAGACGATGGCTCACCCTGGCTGCCGGTACAAATAACAACAACTTTGTCGTCGGTTAGCGCCGGTACAGAAGCAATCGAGACAAACGTACCTTTTGGAATCTTCATAAAGCCATGGCGCACAGCCATTTCGAGCGTGCTTACCATACTGCGACCGTCAATGGCAATCTTGCGACCATGATGAACGGCAGCATTTACAATCATCTGTATGCGGTTCATGTTTGTACTGAATACCCCAACAAATATCCGACCCGGTGCCTGATTCATAATGTCAATAAAGCTCTGTTCGATGGTACTTTCCGACGGCGTTCGCCCCTGCCGTTCAACGGTGGTAGATTCGCTCAGTAGCGCTAGCACACCTTCGTTGCCAAGCTCTATGAGCCGCTCCATGTCAGTGCGTTCGTGGTCGAGCGGGTTCGGGTCAAAGCGGAAGTCGCCTGTGTTGATTATGCGCCCCACTGGTGTATCGAGCACCACAATGGTGCTGCCTGGTATAGAGTGCGTCACGCGCACGAGTTCTACAAAAAATTCGCCAATCTTCAGGCGCTCGTGGGTATCTTCGTTCATTTCGACTGTTTTGAGTTCGAAACCTTCTGGCATAGGCAAACCAAAATTCTCAAAGATTTCGTGCACACGGCCAATGGTGAACTTACTTCCATACACCGGCGCCGGAAACTTTGGCACAATGTGCGGTAAACCACCTATGTGGTCGAGGTGTCCGTGAGTGATGATGTATGCACGCAGTTTATGGCGGATTGTTTCCATGTATGCCGTGTCGGCTATGCCGTAGTTTATACCTGGCAGGTCGACACTCAAGTCGTTTCCGGCGTCTATAACTACAGCGTCATTCACGTACTCGACGAGCATCATGTTTTTGCTCCCGCCGCCGTCCATACCACCAAGGCCGATAATCTTCAGGCGCGGTGAGTCATCTATAAAGTTAGCGCGGCGGTTTTCGTCTACCTGGGCTGGCATCCACTGGTTTGCCACGCGCTGAGCGTCCATTTGCGTCCGCTTTTGCGCCCGCACGGCAGCGCCCCGGCTAACAGTCGGCCGCTTCTCGCCGTTTTGCTGAGACTGATTTTGATTCTGAGCAGCATTTACGCCATTTTTACCACGGAAGCCATTTCCGCCTCTGTTGCCTCCACTTCGTTGGCTACCCTGTCCGCCTCGCGGCCTCTTGTCTCTTGTCTCTTGTCTCTTGTCTCTACTATTGTTATCCATATGTTCTCCTTTTCTCTTTCCCGTGTCATCCCCGCGAATACGGGGATCCATGTCTTTCTTTCTGGATCCGTCGGCTGACGGATGACAGTGAGCTTATGTTAATTCTTTTTAAATTTCCCTTTTCTATTCATCCCTATATTCATTACCATCCAACGTATGCAGGCTTGACCATACAGAGTGGCTGCAAGAAAAACAAAGCCAGCAACATAAATAATCGGAGTCAATCCTACAGAAAGCTGTCCGTAAAACAAAATGTATACAGACCACCAGGTCAACAACACACATAACGACCAAGCTATGCTATTAATGAGTAGTAGAAATGATTTAGACCACATATCGCATTTGCGCCAGAGATCCGGCGTAATCATAAAATGTGTATGCTTTCGGTAATTAAAAGGAATATTTGCCTGAATCGTTGGCAAACCAATTATTTCATCCCTCTTGAATTGGGCAAGTAGGATTTTGCGTGATAAGCCGTGATTCAAAGATTCAGCCATTCAGTTTCTCCAATATCGCAGGGATGAGCGCAAAATCTTCCATGAGGGTTTGCCTCATCCCGCCGTTATACAAAGCGGCCGCAGGATGGTACAAGGGTACAATCACTAGCTCCATCGTGCCGCCGCTCTGGCTATTCTTATCTCTTATCTCTTGTCTCTTAACTCTTATCCGTTTCGGCTTGCCGTGGTCCTGGCTTATATGAAGGTCAGGCAGGAATGCTCCGCCGCTGTGTCGCCCTAGGGTCACAATAATCTTCGGCTGAATAATCTCTAGCTGCTCCTGCAAGTACGGCAAAAAAGCTTTCTTTTCCTCTGGCAGCGGGTCGCGGTTGTTTGGCGGCCGATACTTCACAATGTTCGTGATGTATATGTCCTCACGCTTCATACCGATACTCGCGAGCATTTCATCTAGAAACTTCCCGCTCGCCCCCACAAAAGGCTTGCCCTGCAAATCTTCTTGCTTACCCGGTGCCTCGCCTATAAACAGCACGTCTGCATCCGGGTTTCCCTCCCCAAAAACTAGCTGCGTCGCCTGCGCCTGAAGATCTGGGGTGATACCGGCAGACTCAATTCGCGCCTTGAGTTCATGCAGTTTACTCTGCTTATCTCTCTGATTATCCATTATCATGTCACCTGTCACGTTGGATTACCCTGTAACGTGTCACGATTTTTCCTTCGACGTATTAATTATCTTTTGTAAGAGCAGTACAAATTTACGTGCGCGCTCTTCAAGAGCCAAGTTCTCGTCTGCCTCATTCAACCTTGCTAGAAGCTTCAGCCAGTAAACTGTTTCCGACGCTTCTTTCTTGGCAATGTAGATTTTGTTGAGGAAATCTTTCTTAGATGAAGCATCTTGTGCCTCTGAGTAATTAGCCCCGATGCTTGTCACCGCTCGTATGAGCTGATCTTGGATAGATCGATTAACCTTTTGGGACTCAGCATAGCGAATGACAACCACGCTCAAATCGAGCATATCTTCGAGTATTTGCTTCGTGATTTCGTTTGACATAATCGTTACAAGTTAATCGTTAATCCAAAGTGACAGGTTACATGTGACAGGCTAATCAATTTGTTATTTCTTATCCAGCTCTCTTTTGGCTGCTTTCATTGATAGCTGTAGTCTCCCGCGGTCATCTATGGCAACGAGTTTTACGGTAACGAGGTCGCCTTCTTTGACGACGTCGCTCGGCTTTGCCACACGTTCTTCACTCATTTCACTCACATGCACAAGGCCGTCTTTACCTGGCATAATCTGCACAAACGCCCCGAAGTCCAGCACGCTGACAACTGGTTTGTCGACGTATATTTTGCCAACCTCTGGATCTTCGACAATACTCGCAATCCAGTCCTTGGCTTTTTGAATAGCCACACCATCTGGGCTGGCAATCATAACCGTACCGTCGTCTTTAATGTCAATTTCGGTACCGGTTTCTGCGGTAATCTTCTGGATGGTTTCGCCGCCCTTACCGATGATTTCACGAATCTTATCTGGATTAATCTGGATGCTTTCCACGCGTGGTGCGTATGGGCTCAGTTCTGCCCTCGGTTCGGCAATTGTTTCAAGCATGTGTGCGAGTATGAAGGCACGGCCATCCTTGCCCTGCGCGAGTGCCTGCGCCAGTACATCGACAGACAAACCGTGAACCTTCATGTCCATTTGCAGTGCGGTGATGCCTTTGTTTGTTCCGGCAACCTTGAAGTCCATATCACCCGCAAAATCTTCGGCGTCAGCAATGTCGCTTAGAATGTACGTCTTGTCTCCGTCTACCATCAGTCCCATGGCAATACCCGATACTGGTGCCTTCAGCGGAACACCGGCGTCCATAAGGGCAAGGCAGCTACTGCAGGTTGCCGCCATGCTTGTTGAACCGTTCTGGCTCATAATCTCGGTAACACTGCGAATGGCATAGGGGAAAACCGCTTCATCGGGCAGTACGGCAAAAAGGGCGCGCTCTGCCAGGTAGCCGTGGCCAATTTCGCGGCGGCCAGGGCTGCCGAGGCGGCGCACTTCGCCAACCGTATAGCCAGGGGCATTGTAGTGGTGCATGTAGCGGCGCTCTTCGTTTTTCTCCATGGTATCGACGAGCTGCGCGTACGATAGTGGCGCCAAGGTAACAATGTTCATGCCCTGTGTCATGCCACGCGTAAAGAGGCTCGAACCATGGGCGCGCGGCAGCAGCCCAACCTCAGAGCTCAGCGGACGAATGTCGGTAAGTTTACGGCCATCGGGGCGCGTGCCATCCTTGACTATGCCGGCGCGAACATCTTTATGAAGTGCCATCTGAAAGGCTTCATCGTACTGAGTGCGTACCACTGTGTAGAGCTCTTCACCAAGTTCTTCAGCAAATGCAACATGGAACTGCTCTTTGAGCACACCAATCATTTCGTTTCGTTCTGGGTATGGCAATCGCAAGTCTTCGCCGAGCTTACCGGCTACCCATTTGTCTACGGCTGCTTGGATTTTTTCGTCTGGGAGGATTAATTCATATTCGGTGGCTTTCACCCCGACCTTTTTGGCAAGCTCAGCCTGCGCAGCGAGTGCGGGCTTTATAGCCTCCTCGGCAAATTTCAGTGCAGCCACCACTTCTTCTTCGGTGGCTTCGTTTGCGCCGGCCTCAACCATCATGACACCACCTTCGCGGGCGGCTACAACAAGGTCGAGTTTGCTCGCGTTTAGCTCCTCAGCACTCATAAATGCTCGGTACTCGCCGCCATCGGTCATGCCAACGCGCACACCAGCAACCGGACCGTCAAATGGTGCGCCGGTCAGCATAAGGGCAGCGCTCATGGCAATCATAGCGACCATGTCGGGGCGAAACGCCGGATCCATACTAAGAACGCTTGCGACGCCCTGCACTTCATTGCGGTAGCCCTTCGGAAAAAGTGGGCGGATAGGGCGGTCTATAAGGCGGCCAATGAGGATAGCGTCGTCACTCGGGCGACCTTCACGCTTGATAAAACGACTGCCGCTAATCTTCCCGGCCGCATAAAACTTCTCTTCATAGTCAATGGAAAGCGGGAAATAATCCATCCCCTGAATAGGCTTCCCTAGCATGGCAGTGCCAAGGACTACGGTGTCTCCATAGCGCGCGAGAACGCTTGCGGTGGTGCGAAAGCCGACGCGGTTAACTTCGAGCGTCAGTGTCCGCCCACAGAACTCCGTTTCAACCACCACGAGGTCTTTACCATAAGGGTTAATAGTTTTTGTCGTAACTTCGGCCATATAGCCTCCTTTATTGATGAGCAACAAGGTTCAAGCATCCACTCTTTGTTAGCCAAAGTGGAAACCTGTTCTTTATCACCCACCGATAGTTAATGTAGCTAGAATTGTAGGTTCTAGATCTTGGAATCTAGGTGTCCTAAATTCCAAATTCCAACTTCTAAATTCTAAAGTTTAACGGCGAATACCAAGTTTTTTAATGAGGTTCAGATACGCCTGCCCGTCTTGCGCTGCAATGTACTGCAATAGCCGCTTGCGCTTACCCACAAGCTGTAATAACCCCCGGCGAGCCGCAAAATCTTTCTTATTCACCTTGAGGTGCTCGGTTAGTTCACGGATGCGCTCGGTAAATATACCGACCTGTACGGCAGCACTGCCGGTGTCTTCCTGACTCTTCTGCAAGTCCTTCACAATTCCACTCTTCTTCTCAGCTGAAATCATATATATAAACAATCCTTTCAAAACTTCCTTAGAGACTACTGATGGCGTTGACACAGAGTATATCAGATACTGACCCCTATAGCAAGGTAGTTTATGGACTCAAGTCTATAAATGGCTGGTAGGCATTGACGACCGGTGTTGGGTCGACCGCAATTGGCCAGCCCTGTCCAAGTGTTGGGTGGAGGGTAAGACCTGTAAAATCAGTAATGATAGGGCTATTGGATTGTAATACCCCTGAGCCGTTTTGCCATGCGTCGTACCCAGCTGCACCGGCAGTTTGCATTGCATGGTTCCAGTTGGTACCGGCACCCGTCCAAAGCAGGACCACTTTAGCTGGGATTGGACGCGTCGGTGTACCTAGGCACCAGGTAGCATAGTCGGTGATAGCCTGTGCTTGCCCGACACCGCTGATGTCATACTGAGAGGATGGCCCCCAACCCAACATAGAGTTTGTGCTACCAAGTGTCGGGGCAACGCGCCGAGGCGAGTTAAATTCACCAACACCCCAACCGCGAGTCCCGCCGTCTGAATTATCGAGGTAGCCAAGCCGCTCAGCGGTATCGTAGACATCATTGAGGCAATCAGCGCCCATGTTTGGGCTATAGTCAGTGCCATAGTTACGGTGCCCCGACGGATAGCCGCTCGGGTTGTCGTACGCGTCTGCCCAAAATTGACAGTTTGAAGGCATAGTAGAGGCGTCCGGGGCGTAGGAGTCATCCCACGAACCGCCGCCCAACCCAGACCCGGCCGCATTTATAACAAAAAGCCCCTCACCCTTGCCAGTTGTCTTATTGAGTTCATTTGCATCCCAGATAGCCTGGGCGATAATCTGAAAGGCATTGACAAAAGCTGCTGGTGTGTTGATAGCGTCAAAGTCACGGTTGTATTCGTGGTGTGTCATGTATACGCGCCAACCCGCCGGTATGGAACGTACGTAGTCATATGCCTCGATCGCTCGTGGCGACGAAGACGAGGTGACATTCGCAGCATCTATGTTAAAACACACGTTGATGCGCCGAGAAGAAACAGCCCCGGCTACATCAAGCCCGGCGCACTTGTACTCCTTGCCGCCAGAGTTAAAGCCCGAGCCACTCGAGGGCAAAGCGCTGTTACCGTAGTACGTGCGACCACAGGGAACGCGCCCCCACCAATTCACTTTATCGACGCGCTCAGGGTCGGTGTTCGAGGTGTTATACCCGAAAATGGTACCCTCGGCACGAGAATTACCTCCCGCTTGTCGTAGACGTAAACTAAATCTGCTCACATGACTTACCTATACCAATTCGAGCCGTCGCTCCAATATTCTTGGCTGTCATACTGGTTGTTCAGCGAGTCAGAACCTACACCTGACGCGTCTATATATGAGCCAGCAGGAGCAACAACCTGCACTCCGTTCGCGCCACTGCTCATCCGCTTAACACGAACATAGGCGTTGTTTGCTGGCGCAGGAAGTGTAATTGTTATCCCTTGTGTTGTGGCATCAGCAAAGACATAAGTAAACGTACTTGGTACGGTATAGGTTGCGCTCGTCACATTAACACGCGTAAACGCAAATGCGAGCGCGCCAGCCCAAGCCATGCCGGTACCATTCCAGCTGAGTACTTGGCCTGTAGCCGGAGTATTTGTTACCACCAGTTTAGGTTCAGAAACGCTGTCATCGGCCAGCTTTGCTGTCGTTACCGATGTTGCCGCCAACTCTGTGGTACCTACTGCACCGGCAGCAATCTGAGCCGTAGAGGCCGTACCAGTCAAGTCCCCTCCAAGCGTTGGGTCTGCTGCGGGAATACTAAAATAACCCTTTGTGCCCGTACCATTCGTGCCGTAGTACATGTTGTTGCCTGGGGCTGCAGAGTCATTCAAGAGGGTTAAGGTTCGGCTTGCTGTCAAGACACCGCCACCGGAGAGCGATGTACCACCACTGACCGACACTGTTTCGTCGACCTTGAGGTCTAGTGCTGTTTGGGTTGCCGTGGAGATTGGTTTGCTTGCATCGGAAGTGTTATCGACGTTCCCAAGGCCGACGTCGGCCTTCACGAGAGTCACTGCACCAGTTTTGCTGGCTACAGAACTTACGGCTGGTGCCGCCCACTTTATGCCTGTCGTTTGTAGGCTATCAGCTGTCAATACATGGCCGTCCGTTCCCACGGCAAGTCGCGTCACGGTTGATGCAGCGGTTGCTGCGAATAAATCACCTTTAGTTGTAGCTGTTGACTTATCTACTTTGCCGCTCAAGGCTGTTGCTGTTGCGGTCGAAACAGGCTTATTTGCATCTGAGGTATTGTCTACGTTCGCAAGGCCAACAGCGGTCTTATCAAGCGTCTGCCACGTCTTATCGCCCCGATAGTACTGTGCGGTAGTCCCTGCGGCAACCGCCGCTTCGTAAGAAAGTGTAGCCCACTCTAGCGCCGTGCCGTTCCAGCGAAGCACTTGGTTTGTCGAAGGGCTATTTGAAATAGCAAGCTTTGGTTCGGTTATCGAACCATCAATAAGCTCCGAAGCTGCAACAGCCAGAGGCCCATTATTCCACTTTGCCGTGGCGCTATTAAAGCGTAAGACATCACTCTGTGCAAGACTTGAGAAGAATATGTCGTTTGCATTTTGTATTCCAGTACCTGTTCCTGTAAACGGCATAACAATCCTCTATTATCTATTGATCAAACAAAATTTGTACCGACCAAGGAGCCGTACCATGTTGTACCACCGTTCAATGTCTCGAACACAAGTATATCAACAGCACTGGCGGTTGTCGTCAGGGTAGGCGCCCCTCCAGACCACTTTACGCTTGCTGGCCATGTTACTGTTCGGCTGCCTGTTGCGTCTTGGTGGAGATACAGAGAAAAAGAGCATGCCTTACCATTGGTTGCACCGGTAAACGAAAACGTCGCGTTACCCGTAAGTGTAACATCAAAAACATTTCCGTTGCCAAGACTAAGTGTCGTTGCCCCGGTTGCGTTCTGGGTAGAAACTGTTTCCTGGCCACCGTTATAGGCAAGCGCAGCAAACCCAACAACAGGGGTATTATTCCACTTGGCAGTGCCGTTGTTGTACTTTAGAACGTTATCCTGCGCAAGCCCAGAGAAAAATACATCGTTCGCGTTCTGTATTCCTGTACCGGTTCCTGTAAATGGCATCTTATAACCTCCTTAAAGCATTGAGTACCAGTTAGTGCCATCACTCCAAAGCTCAACACCCATATATTGCACATTAACCGCAGGGATTGGCCAGCCAGAACCATTCACATATGAACCAGGCGCATTCAGTATCTGACAACCGTTTGCGGTCCCATCGAGTCGCTGTATCCGTACGGTTCCATTGAGCTGAGGTGTAGGCATGGTTATAGATACACCGGTAGCTGTAGCATCCACAAAAATATAATCACCGACCGACGCGGTATATGTTGCCGTCGTAACAGTAACGGGGTTAAAGGTAATTCCTCCGCCACCCCCTGTTGCATCAGCCTGCCATGTTGCTGCTGACGCACTTGTTGCTTTCAGTACTTGGCCAGCGCTTGGCGCACCAGAGACACTGACGCCATTGACTTTTGCAACAGTCGGTGATGCCGCAGTTCCAGCGAGGTCACCAGCGAGTTGCACCACGCCCTTAGTGGAATTGCTTGCGTCTGGCGCACCCGCACCCGCTACGCCGTCAACATATGACTTATTGGCAGCTTGTGTACTCGTAGTTGGAGTTGGAACGACCGGTGAGCTTGAGAAAGTCTTCACCCCTGCAACTGTTTCAGCGCCAGTGTTGTGCACAACAGCGCTGTCAGCTGCTTTGGCAGCGAGATCACTTGTCAGGTTTGTAACATCAGCTTGTACATGCGTGTGTGACGTGTTTGCCTTACCGGCCAAACCTGGCACCGTCGGAGACGCTGCGGTACCACCGAGGTCTCCCGTAAGCTGAACAATACCCTTTACCGACGCAGTTGCATCGGCGACCGTCCCGCCGGCGCCTACATTTACTTTGGCTTGTAACAAACTATCTAGTTTTGCCTCTGTAATCGTACCGTCAGCAACCCCAGAAGCAGTGACTGCCCCCGGTGCAAGCGTGGCCGCCGTGACAACATTATCCTTGAGTGTTCCATCGGTTTTATGTGCCTGGGCGAGATAATCATTGAGAATAGCCCCCCAAGTGCCATCGTCCCCGCCCGGTGTTGGTAATCGTGATGCCATATGCTCGCCCCTCTTTTGCTTTTATTATATGTAGCTACACGTAGAATACGTTACCTGTATCATAAAACGCTATTGCCTATCCTGTCAACGCTTATGCTCATATTTCGAACAGGTGCGTAACGAGGTTCTGTTCTGAGATGGCTACTGCCTGTCCAAGCTCGAATGTTCCAACTCTGGTTCTCCTAAGATGAGACATGTAAGCTCCCGTAGCAAGTTCAGAGCCTATGTCTTCGGCCAATGAACGAATGTAGGTACCACTACTAACATCGCAGGTGAAATGTACATGTGGGTAGCCGTATGTTACCGCCCGAATCTCGTAAACAGTTACAGGACGCGGTTGGAGCACAACTTCTTTCCCCTTTCGGGCTAAATCATAAGCTTTCTGACCGTTTATCTTTATAGCCGAGTATGCGGGCGGGGTTTGCATGATACCTCCAGTAAATTTCTTTAGTGCCTCTAAAATCTCTTTTTCACTTGGGGTATGGGAATTAACAGGGGTCTTCTCCCCCTCGTCGTCTCCTGTAGTGCTTGTCTCGCCGAGCTTCATAGTGACCTCGTAGGTCTTATCGTGTTTGCTCAGTTCGGCAGCCCGGCGCGTGTATTCCTTACCCACCAACAGGACCAGTAGCCCAGTCGCAAGCGGGTCAAGTGTGCCCGTATGGCCGACTTTACAGTTTTTGGGCTTTTTGCCCTCTATGGCAGCAACTTGCTTTCGTACGTAATTTACGACATCAAAGCTTGTCCAACCACTCGGCTTGTCAACAAGAAGTATTCCCTGCATGACACATAGGGTACCATGTACCAACTGCTATGTATTGGGGAATATCGGTGGTGGCGGTACTGTCGGCGCAGCCGGTAATCCACCGTTCTCTGTTTGAGGCTGAACGATTGGGGCAGATTGCATACCAGGCTGGGAAACACCACTGGCGGGAGCTGGAAGAGGCATATCCAGGGTTTGGTCGGCTGGCGTTCCGCCTGGCAGTGTCTCAGTTGGCGCAAATTGCGTTCCAAAACCAGGTGCCGGTTGATACACCTGCTGCTCTAAAGCGGGTTCATGCAGTTCTTGGCCAAGCGGTTGCGCGTTCAATGCCATGATTGGGTCGGGTGTAGTTTGAGCTCCAGCGGAAGCGAGTGCAGCCTCGACAGCGCTGCGAGCATCGTCGATACTCGTATCATCGCCCGTTGCTGTCGCGGTGTTTTGTAAAGCATGAGGACTGCCAACAGCTTTTTCAATATCGCTAAGGGTTTGTTCTTCGGTGTCTATTACTTGTTCATTACCGGATTCGATGGGTGCGTCAGTATCGTTAACAATGGGTTGGTCCATTGGGCTTGTTTGTGGCGCTACAACCTCAGGACTAGGCTGTATGACTGGCTCAACAGGTGCCGGCTGTCCGGTGGCCATTACGCTATTTTCATGGGATAATAGCGGCGTATCAAGCGGGGGCAGGGTCAACTCTTCCGTTGCAACATCAAGCCCTTCTTCCATTGTGTTCGCCGTGAGTTCGCCCGAACGAGATGGCGGCTCAATCATACGCTCTCGTGCTACCAGTGGCTCTTCGTGGGCTTCTGACGTATCTATATCTCCAACAGCACGTGCTTTGCCAATACGTCCAGCCCCATCGTCTTCTGCGGCGAATACGAGCTTCCCTTCTTCATCAACATCAATCTGTGACGACCTTGACTGTTCGTGAGTTGCCTTATCTTTTGCGGCCAAAGCGTCATCTTCTACCTGGGGAACAACATTTGGAAGCTCTACCGTCTTATCCTCATGCGATAATTCGGGTTCTTGGCCCGCGTTATGACTAATCTCAAGCGTTCCAGGATCTTTCTGCGGCGCTGGGGTTGCGTCTGCAGAAGCTGCGGCATCAGGCTGCGTGGCCTGCAGTGGCTCTGACAGTTCGTTCGCAATAAGCTGCTGGTTTGCGCCTGCCGACATAAGTGTCGCGCTGAGGCTCATGGTATCCGGGCTCGTCCGGTCGTTGCTAAAACGGTCGGTCATAGCTACTATCCCGGTTAGAAGCGCTGTTGCTATCTGGGCATCAAGAATGTCTTTACCTAGGTCTGTCACGAGCCTTGTTGTCAGCTCGCACAAACTGCTTGCGTTTGTATTGGCCACGTTCAGCGTGCCTAGCTCCGATTGGCCATCTATGGAAATTGTTGAAACAGTCGCATCGTGCAAAATGCGTCCATGCGCGCTAATCGCTTCGTCTAAGTCTGTCTGCTCTTTTACGCCCAGCGCAATCACGACGTCAACGTTAAAATCTCCCTGGCTAAATTCAAGGTCGTTTTCGGAAATAGACGTCCGGTACGGTGTTATAAAAATCCGAACGACTTGGTCTTCAACCTTATAACGCAGCTTATCAGCCTTGGATTTATCGAGCGCAATAATGAAATCGCGCAGACTGTCGGTATTTGTTTCTAGGGTTTCTTCGGGCTTTAAAAACTCTATGGTACTGGGTGTCTGGCCGCTGTAAACCGCCGTGGCATGCTTATCGAGCTTATTAAGTGCCAGCGTCAAACCAATGGCAGCCGCTAGCTGGTCTACTGAAGGATTTTTGCTCACCGTCACTAATACGTTCTGGGCGTCTTTGAGCTTGGCTACGAGTTGTTTTTGCTGTTCGTCCATATTGTTTTTATTTGGCTATAGAAAGTCCGCATAAATGGTACCATAAGCGTAAAGAGCTGTCGAGTGTTTTTACCACTTTTTTGACGAAAGGACGTCTCTACTCCTTTACAACAGAGATGGTATGCGGTATAGTTGACACCGAGCAAATACTAACTCTAGGTAAAAAGGAACTCTATGCCCATTATTAAATCAGCAAAAAAACGTGTGAAAGTTGCTACTAAGGCTACTATTCGCAATAGCAAAACCAAGCGAAGCCTGAAAGCCGCTGTGAAAGCTTTTGGTTCGGCCCTCGCTGCTACTGACAAAAAGAAGGCGGTTAAGGCGCTCGATAAAGTCCAGAGCGAGCTAGACCGCGCTGCCAAAAAAGGCATTTTGCACAAAAACAAGGTCGCTCGCAAAAAGGCTCAAGCCGCTCGTAACGCCCGTAACGCTGGCGTTCCCGCTGGCGTCAAAAGCGACAAAGTAAAAGCTGCCCCTGTTAAAAAAGCATCCCCGGTGAAAAAAGCCACTCCAGCCAAGAAACCAGCCGCGAAAAAAGTCGCCCCGAAAAAGAAATAGTTTTTCTATTCAACGCCGCTCACAAAAACCCGCCGATATAGGCGGGTTTTCACTGCCTGATCGTATACATATCTGACATGGCTAGTGATGTGTCGCATGAAGAAATTTGCTTGATTACGGCCTAACGAGTGCGAAGAGGCTGTTTAGCCAAAAGGTTATTGACATACTTCATGGCTTCTTCGCTACCGCCTTGGCGGTCAGGGTGATATTGGCGCGCCAATCTCATCGCAATCTTCGTATCAGATAGACCTTGCTGGCGAAGCTCGGCAACTTTTTGATCTATTACAGTTTCGTGAGCAGGCCGTTCGGTCGAATTTGCATGGTTCTGCGACCTGGGCGGAGGTGCCTGGCGCTGCTGCCGACCCTCGCCTCTCGCGCCCGACGAACTACGCCCTTGACTGCTCTGTGAAAAACCTCTCCGAAACGCATCACTATTAAACATACCATCGTAGCCAGAATGAGATGTTGGCTGGGCATATATATTTTCTTGAACCAGCCTTTTAAAAATTTCACGCAGTTTAGTGCTTGACGCAGCTTCAATGTTTTTTTTCACGGTGAAGCTATCGGCGCCTAGTTCAGCAGTACTTTATTTGACTCTCTGCCAGTCACGTGAATCGAGTGCTATTTT
>JBGAWL010000050.1:0-4648 GCA_044227625.1 Saccharimonadales bacterium (SeqCode)
GCCGCGTACAGAACATCGAGCGCCGCTTTTACGGCCACAGGCGAGGCGTTGTAGGTATCATCGATAATGCTCGTGTTCTTAATGCCGCCAAACACTCGCATCCGCCCCGCAAACGGTTCCAGCTGTGAGAGCCCTTGCTTTATTGCAACCGTATCGAACCCAAGTAACCCCGCAACCGCTGCAGCGGCGAGTGCATACCGCGCACCCTGCTCACCAAGGTAGCGTATATGTGCCGTCAGATTTCCCCCAGGAAGCACCATAGAAAGTTCCTGCCCGCTTAAACTCGATTTTGTCGTTCGCCCATAGTTCTCGGCACTCCTGTCGCTGAGACTATAGCGAAGGTAGGTTTCGCCTTGCACATAGCTGGCTGGGACGTCGTCGCTACTAACGAGCACCTGTTTAGCATAGTCAAAAATTCGTGTTTCTTCTGCTGCAACCGCAGCGAGGGAGCCAAAATTCTCCATGTGCTCGGGTGTTATAGCCGTGAGAACACATATGTCTGGGCGCAGATAGGCGAATTGCTTCATCTGGCCCGGTCCGTCTGTACCAATTTCGACCACGACAACATCGTACGGATATGGCTGGGCAAGTGCGGCCGCATTTTCACCAAACACTTTCATCCAAGCAAATATGTTGTATAGGGCGGGCTGGGTTTGCCCAAAAAACACGAGCGGCACCGTCACCCTGTCGTTGTAGTTGCCCTTCTGGTATCGGACCCTTAGCCCTGTCCCCAGCAACTCTGCAATCGCAAGTTTGGTGGATGTTTTGCCGACCGAACCGGCTACTGCAACCACCGTAAAGTGGTGTCTTCGGCGCAGCCGCATGACTTGCATTTCAAGCACTCTTGCAACTACTGCTTTCCCGGCTCGCTTTGGCGACGCTATGAAAGCGGTGGCTCGCCAAAGTCCCATCAAAAACGCAAAACCATATGCTGTTACGAGCGGATATGCCAGCAGAAGGGCCGCGCCAAAGGCCCAAACGCCTGCGCTCCCTTGTGCAAGCCAGTGTGTTAAAAGCCAAACACCACCCGTTATTTGACCAATCATGGCAGACACCAACACTACGACAAGCGGTATATCTGACCTATCTACTACGCTAGGTACGCGGTATGTTTTTGTACGCGAAAACCATTTCACGTACGCTGCAAGTGAATCATCGTGCAGCCTGAGCGATGCAACAAGTTCTCGTGCAAGCCATAGGCTATAGAGTTTTCTGACCGTACGAACCAAATGTAGCCCCTTCACACAACCACCCCATCTCTGTGAGTTACTAAAGTGCTGAACCAGCAATATTCGGCAATAAGGTTTGCGCACCCAGAACGCTCTGGTCGAGTCCAAGCTGCTTCATAACATCGGCAACTGGCTTTGCTCCGGTTGGGGCGGTGATACTTACTTTTTTATCACTTGGTGTTACTTTTAGATCCATTTTTGCGGTGGTTCCAGTCATGTCAACGTCAAACTTTACGGTCAATTCGTTGGTTTTTGTGTTTACACTCATACCAATCATGGCCTTGCCCTTGTCGGCGCTATCACCAGAGTCAATTGTAAGCTCTAGTGGATAGACGTCTCCCCCGGTATAATTTTGGGCAATAGTGAACGTACTTTTATCATCGCTAGAGGTAAACATCACGCTCTGAACCAGTTTGGTCTTCACATCGACATACATATCAAAGGTGTCATCTGCTTTCATTTTGTCGATAGAGCTCTTTAGCTCACTAACGTTCAGCATTTCACTTACTTTCTTGCCGCCATCTTGCTGTTTTGCCCAGTCGTTGAGCTTGCTTTCATCTAATGCTTTCGCAACGGCTTCAACATATGCTTTTAAGTTATCTTTGTTATAGCCAGCCGTATAGTGGTTGACGTCACGCCCATTTTTGGTTTCTTTGCCTTCGTACTTTTTGTATGTTACAACCGCCTTTGCTTTGTCACCACTAAACAAATACTCTTTATTGACCTTTTGCATTCTGGTTAGGGCGTCTCTGAGCTGCTCTTCTGTGGGGGTTGCAGAGAGGCTTGAATTTGTACCAAGCTGTTCTTCCTGCTGGTTCAGGTACATGTCGAGTAAGGTATGGTCTATACCAATCCACTGGCTATCAAGTGCGCCGTACTGCGGGCCACCGAGTCCTTCTAACATGCTCTTAACACCACTAACCTTCACATACATATCTGGCATGTCTGATTGCTCGGCATCTACTGCCACCATATCAGCGGTGAATTTTTGTCCCGAAACATTTGCCTCAAGCGTAAGTTTGGCATTTTTTTCGTCGCCCTCACCTTTGATGATTGCGTCTAAACTCGCACCACTGCTTTGCAGAGTCATGGTACCATCGTACATTTGAGATGCCGAAGTTTCGGTATTTTCCATATAATCTACAAGTTTATCTACGGCCTGTCCACTGCGCTGGAGGCTTGTGCTAAAGAGTGACTCTGGTCGATTTGGTAGATACATAGCAAACACATAGCCACCAGCCAAAAGTAGCACTGCCGCCCCGCCGACAAGCGCGGGTACAAACCATTTTTTCTTGCCACCACCCGCAGAGGTTCCGCCGGTAACTGGGTTAGGCTGCACACCGTTTACGACCGGGTTACCGCTTACAATCGGTGTGGTTACCTGTGGGGAAGATACTTCCGGTGCTGAAACAGTGCTTGACGCTGTTTGCGGTTGCGGTGGTGCCACATCAGGGCTTACGGTTGCTGCAACCACGGGAGCCGCCGACTCCGTGCCATTTACAGAACTGGTAGTATTAGTTGGCTCAGAAGGGTTTGTTGGCTCCATGCGAGTATATCTCCATACCGCTTATGTGATAATACTGCTAGTATACGCCAGTTTCTCAGGAATGGTAAAGAAAAAGCGCGTCTGGAAAATTCACGCTATATGCGCTACACTAATCCTGTTGTTATTGAGGGGCTGTAGCTCAGTTGGCTAGAGCGCTTGCATGGCATGCAAGAGGTCTGGGGTTCGAGTCCCCATAGCTCCACCACTTAATTTGTTACACCAGAGGAACATTATGCCAACATCAGATAAGAACATTTCTTTTATGCGCGACGGAGAGTGGGGAACTCTTCATCCCGACGGGACATTAGTATTGCCTTCTGATGCAAAGATAACCATCGTACGTGGCAACATGCCTCCGAGAGAAGATCTGGTCACAAAGGCACTACTCGACAGGCTTGGGTTTGTACCGCCTAGCGATTAGCTGGCTTCGGGTGCTGGCATAACACCAGCACTTTTATCTTTGTGCTTCGTGCTTTCAAACCCGTGGAAACGTTCGAAGTGTACGTGGTTCACCACGGTGGTCATCTTATGGCCGTCGTATTTGTGCAGTAGACTCCGGGCACGGCTAATACCTTTACGGTGATGGCCTCGGGCTTTTTCTCGTAATGACATAGTTTCCTCCTTTTGTTACACAAAAATACAAAGCTGCTACTGCAGTACGGCAACCATTTTTCGCGGCAGTTCAGCGGTGATATCTTCTACAGACTCACGGTCAAATAGCTCGGTTATGGCCTGCCAAGCGGCTCGCACGTAGTCGCGAGCGCTGCGCTCATCAACATCATCTATATCCATAAACTGTTCAATAATATCGTCGTCGAGCGTGCTGGCTGTGGGCACCATGAGTGCTGCCGCACGAAGCTCCTCTGGGAGTTTTGCAGCAAATCCTCGGCGCGTGTGGTCGGTGAGGTGAACGGCCACGTTCTCTACCACAAGCTCGAGCGCATCTTGCGAGACTTCGTCATGCGCGTTTGCCATGTGTTTTATCTTTTTTATGAGAGAGTGATATTTCATTATGTATACCCCTTTCCACATACCACTATGCGCTTTGTGGCTGAGTAAAAGCTATGAGTTATATTACAAAATCCCAAAATAAAAACTCCATCTTTCGATGAAGCTCATATCTTGGTGGAGCTTGTCGAAAATTGTTTACACCCAATCACTGAGGAGCTAAAGCGTTGGCAATCCATTATCGGTGAACATTATGTTGACCATAAGCTAGAGGAACAGCGTAACAGCTTAGCTTATAAACCCGAAGGGTACACCACTATATAACTATTAAGAAATGCGAGTGCGACCAGACATTGAAGAAGCGTCGACTTCTCCTTGCGTGGCTTTAACTTTAACGTCACCACTCATAGTAGATAAACGCCAAGAAGGAGCTTCACTACCAATAACGTCAATATCACCTGACATAGCATTTGCAGATACCGAACTTGGTGATTTTGTGTCTTCAATTTCAATATCGCCAGACATTGTTTTGAGTGTTACAGCTTCTGCCTGTGAACCTCTTAGAGCAATATCACCTGACTGTGTAGCAACCTTCAAGATTCGTGCCGTTAGACCTTCAAGTTCTACATCACCAGCTTGGCTGTCTATGTCGTGAGAAGCAGGATGGCCTTCGGGCAATAGTAATGAAGCCCTGCGTCGAGCCGTGCTAATAGAAGCACTGTCGCCAGCACTTATGTCCATACCGTTAACTCGAATTGAGCCACCAGAGATGACAACGCCTTCGAAACTACCGCCGATAACTACACTACTAAATCCACGTCCTCTACCAACTTGTGTAATAACTGTTCCGCCTTGCGAGTTCTCACGGACATTTAGGCGACCGTCAGTAAAACTATGCTCAAAAGCGTCATCTTCACCTTCAAGC
>JBGAWL010000050.1:4658-4978 GCA_044227625.1 Saccharimonadales bacterium (SeqCode)
GGTGAACTAATTCAGCTCCCCCAGTCGTTACTCGTACATCAGCAGAAGCCAAACCAAACCTTGTAGAGGTTAGTTCAGGTAATTCAATAGGTGTGCGTGGATTTTCTGCTGACATTACTTTTTAGCTCCTTAAAAACAATTTTGGTCTTCATCATAGCACTAAATACTAATTTTGTCAATGGTTACGCTTTTCATTGTAGAGGTGGAATTGTGTCGCACAATGATGATTGTACGCTCCACTCTAACAGGGGTAGACACCATTTTTTAGCGACATAGGTGCTTGTCAAGTGCATGTTATTTTTCGCCCACCCCTGTTAAAA
>JBGAWL010000051.1:0-4890 GCA_044227625.1 Saccharimonadales bacterium (SeqCode)
CAATACCATTGCGCTTAAGCCAAACACCACTGCAACCATGTTCTGGAACGGTGTGGACTGGACAGCGGCTGGTGCGTCTAGCGCTACTGACCTTCAGGCTGCCTACAATAACACCCAAAGTACTGCTGGCGGTGCCGAGATTGTGCTGAAATCAACGCTTGACACACCAGCAGGTACAGGTGGTATGACCATTAGAAATAACAGCGGCTTACCAATATCCGGTGGGTTGCTTGAAGTACAAACTTCAATAGGGACAAATCTGTTCAGCGTCAACAGCTATGGAACAGAACTTGCGAGTAATGGTGGTGCTGAAACTGCTGGTGGTAGTGCTACCACGTTCCCATCGAGCACGTGGTCTGCCCAAAGCACCGCTACTGTTAGTCGCACTATAACGAGTGGTGAATATCAAACAGGTGAGGCTGGCGTGAAGGTTGTAACGACAGGTTCAAATCAGGGTGTACGAAATCAACTGACCGGTAATCCGGTTGCAAGTACAACCTACACTGTTTCGTTCACCGCTGCTTCAACCACAGCCGGGCAATTTACTACACCAATTGAGGTTATTTACTCTCCTGACAACGGTACGACGCTCACAAACATCTGCCAGGGTTACGGTCTTGAAGGTACGACGCTGCGTACGACATTCCGCAACATCTCGAATGCCACAAACTATAACTGGACCAAAGTAACCTGCACTGTTACTACAACCGGTGCGGCCGTTACCACGCCGCTACTCATCATCCGGCAAACCGATGCAACGGCTCGTACGATCTATGTAGATAACCTTAGCTTCATCCGGAACGATTCCACGACTCGCCCAGCAAACGTCCAGATGGGCGGCGGTAATACGGGTGGCCAGGTCACGCTGTTTACTCTAGACCGCTCAAGCACCGCACCGCTTGTTTCAAACGGCGATGACCGCTATATAGGCTCTATGTACTACGACACCACGCTCGGTAATATCCAATGTTACGAAGCTGACGGCTGGGGTGCTTGCGGTAGTGCCCCAGACAATATCATTACCTACACGCCAGAATATACCGGGGCTGTATTGAACGGTACGGGGGTTGGTACCATGACGGCCGACTTCTGCGGTAATGGCGGCGGCTTGAGCGTTAACACCGGTTTCTGTGCGAGTGGTGAAGCGCGTAACTACTACCGTTGGACTTCTCCGCAAGCAAGCGACCAAACGTACAGTATCTATGTTTCATATAAACTACCTTCGACGTTTAAAGAATTTGAATCGGGCACAACATCACTCATCTCGCTAGTAGATAATACTTCAAACGCAAGTGTGAAGTACGCGATATTTAAAAAGACGAGTACGGGCGGGTTAACGAGTTGTAGCGCCGATGCGACCATGAGCGGTACGGTAAACACCTGGAACTCTACAACGCCAACAACAGACTTAGGGACTGGCGCATGCCACACTGGCGGTGCCACACCGTTTGCCGCTGGCGATACCATGGTCGTACGCATAACGGTTTCGGCAAAGAGTAACGCCAGTGCGTATGTGGAGAACTTAACCTTCAGGTACAGCAATAAGTAGGAATTATGAAAATGCACACTTTATTAACTTCTAAATCAGTACGAACCACTCGGGCGGGACCGTGTGGCGCTGCATGGAAGCCCCCGTGGCAACTATGCGGTAAAAAACAAATACAAACATTCCAAACACATAATCAAACAAACAAATACCAAAGGAACATAAGATGAAAAAGGAACGAAAGCGACAAGATGACCGGGTGCTCAAGCGCCTGCCGCAAAACGAGCGGCGAAAGCAAGTGCGCCTGCGCCGTCAAATCATGACTGATCCATTGTTTAGTCTGGCTTAGCCAGACGCTGGATTTGATTCATGAAATGTGAGTCAAGAAAACTATAAAACAAACACAAAAACTCGCTGCAAAATCCCAGGTGAAACCCCTGGGATTTTGCGTATAGTGTGTGGTTTACGACGTAGGTTTGGAAATAGGCGAAATACCGGACGGCAATAGGTGCAGGGGGTATATGCGAAAGTCATTGATTGGGCTGCGTGCGCGGCATGACGGTGTGGTATACTGTATATGCATATGACGATTGCAAGACGGAATTTTCAGGTTCAACACATAGTAACCCAGGCGTCTTGGAAATGGTATGGCTCGGCTCTGGACTCGACGGGTGCAAATATGAACACCGTATACGATGGTACCGTATGGTACACCGGTGTAGATATTGCCGGGGTAACACGGCAGCGTCCTGATGGTACGATGCCCCAGTGGCAGCGCGGAAGAGGCTACAATACATCTGACATACCTGAGCAGTTTCTTATTAAATGTTCAGCCATGAATAGTAACGGCACAACAGCCTGGCTGCTAACTGGCACAGATTTTGGCGGTGGTATTCAAAAACGAGACATTGCTTCAGGGATCTGGCAGCTCAAAACACTCGCCTACCGGGGCGATGTCAGCGCAACGGTTGGCACTGGACGCATAGCAGGGCATCGCCGTATTCTCGACTACGGAAGCAACGGCGTCTTTATAGCAGCGCAACGAGACAGCGATAATATGGGTGGTATTGTGCGAACCGCAAACGGAGGTGATACGTTTACCGAATTTCATACTGCCTCGGGGTTTTCAATTGGCCGAACGTTTAGCGCCCTGCTCGCTTCTGAAAACGGGTTTTCGGCTGTCATGTATGCGTGTGCCGAAAAGCCAGAAGTAGCAATGACTCCAGCAAACATCAACCCCTGCGTGGGTGTTTACAAGAACATCACGACAAGCCCTACGTTTACCCGAATCGACGACGCTGGCACGGGTGCACCCGCCGGAGGATTTCTCGACGCAAGAACGATGATTTGTATAAACGAAGCAGGCAAAGATGCGCTGTACGTTCTTGTTGGCAAGGCCGATGCAACAAATGGCGGCTTGTGGCGCTGTACGATTGAATCAGATCCAAATTCCTGGGGAGCCACCCCTGATGTGACATGGGTAAAGCTAAATAACGGTGTTTTAGCTGCTAACCACGCGTATCGTTCACTCACTGGTCGACGAGCGAGCGGTGCTACCCAAATTGTTGTCGCGAGTGGCCTGACTTCAGGCACTGGAAATGGTGTACAGCCATCACTCGGTGGATCGATTCCGGGGTCTGGAAGCGTGTTTCGAGCATGTGTTTACCGTTCGCTTGACGCGCACACAAACACGCCGACCTGGGATGCCATATCTGGCCCAAGCAACTTACTGAGTGGCGGCACACTAAGACCAATGTACGGGACAGCCGATGAACTGTGGGTCATCAGTCGTAGTACGCAAGACAACAACACTAACAACAGCATTATCGGCGGCGGCGGCTGGATACCTTACGACATGGATATTGATGAATCATCTGGCACTATTGTTATGGCGGGCAAATCGGGCTCTTGGATTAGCGAAAACCCATGGGCTCCAAGTGAAACTTCTGTAGAGTGGCGGTCATTTTCAAACTCCACTGGTGGTGTGCTCAATAGCCATGTGGCGATACATCCGACCGACAATCTTAAATGGACGATGAACGATGTTGACCGTGCCGGATATTTTAACCTCAACGGTGGCGCCGGTCAGATGCACGGCATTATGGATATTAGTGCAGGACGATGTCACGCCAATTATATTCGTCAGGGCGGTTCATCTCCTGGAAAATGGGTTATCGGATCGGAATTTGGTGTTGTATGGTCCTCAACCAATTGGACAACAACCACCAACCTCGATACCGTTCCTACGTTTACCCAGGATAATACTGGGGGTGGTGATTTAATTGCGGTGGCCGAGATAACATACAGCTCAGCGGACTATCGCGTTGCTCTTGATGCAACCGGTAAGCTGTTTGTGAAAGTTGGAGCAGGAGCCTGGTCCAACCCCTATACATTCCCCAGCCCTTCTGGTAATGCTGCTACGATTATCATCAACGACGGCTTCAAGGACTTTTGGATATTTGAAAATGGATCTGGTATTCGGTATTTCCCCGATGTGACGAATATTGCTGGGTTTCCACCACAATTAATATGTGCAGCAAAACCATTATCGTCGGAAACTGAATACTTTGGACGCATGGCGCAAGATGCTACTACTCGAACAACACTCTATGTTACCTTTGGCGGGAAGGATACAGCGATTACCGGTGTTTGGCGTATTACGGGAGCAAATGACATTGTCCTTAACGGGTCATGTATCAAGCAAAGTGGGTCAGGTACGGTAACGCGTATGACGGGTGGTCCACTACAGACGACTACACGGTGCGGTGCTATAGCAGTCGACCCTGATGACGGAAGTATTGTCGTGACAGTTGCGCCATATACATCAGGTACGGCAGACGTTTTGTTGTATAGCGGAGGAAGCTGGAGCTCAATTGGTGATGACCTCTATGCCGAGATTGGCGTGCTGCCGATGTGGATTGCCAAAAAAGGTAACCAAATTTATACGTCCCAATTCGCCTCGGGTACACCGTTTGCAAAGTTCGAATAGCTTTTTTGAGATAGTTCATGCGCCTTTTTTCTACTATGCTTATTAGCTATGAATTCCAGGGGTGGGGTGCTACACTATAAGCAGTAGCATAAAGAGAATGGAGTGCGGTCGGAGCGCACAAAAACACGTGGAAGACAGACATCGGCACAGAGCGGTACCGTCTAAGCCCACTCACCAGGGAGTGGGAGGCTCTGTTCCTGCGCGAACGATTACGCTGCATTTGCAACTTTCGCCACGAAAAGTTGCCAAACAAATACTGACACACGCTGGTGAACGTATTCGACGGCTTTGGCAGTCAATCTGGCGTGGCTACAATCGACTTGAAAAGTTTGTTCTGCTCAGGCTGCCAAAACCTATCGCCAAGCGTCTGTATCGTTTGCGGCCAAAACGCCGCAGGCACCCGCTTCTAGCTCGT
>JBGAWL010000052.1:0-4862 GCA_044227625.1 Saccharimonadales bacterium (SeqCode)
GCTTGTGTTAATGCACCTGAAGTCAACCCAGGTAACCCAGGCACCCAAGACGATTGTGATGATGCGGTTGTGACGGTTCCGAAGCCGATGTACCAGTGTAATGACATTACGGTTACGAAGGGCATAGATCGTTCAGTCGTTGCAACTGTCACCTACACGGCCAACAACGGTGCGGTTTACAAGAGTACAATGTTTACTTGGGGTGATGGCCAACAAACACCAACGAGCACTGCAAGTGCCTCACATCGGTATGGCACAGATGGCACCTATACAGTAAAGGCTACCATGACTTTCACAGTGAATGGTGTTGACAAAATTGCGGCTGAAAATCCAGCCTGTAGCGAAGTGGTTTCATTCGAAACAGCCCCCGCTCCAGCCGTCACTATCACAAAAGATGTGCTTGATAGTGATGGTCGTGTTGAAGTAAACCAGAACTATGACTATCGTGTTGTCGTAAAGAACACTGGCAATATCGCTCTAAAGAATGTCGTCGTCACTGACACGCCTGCCGCTGGTTCTAACATTCAGCTCGTTAGTGCAAACGGTGTCGGTAACATTGCGAACAATACATGGACCTACACTATTCCTTCGCTCGCTGTTGGTGAAAGCAAAGCCTTCACCTTGACCGCAAAAGTGACAGCCTACAAGGAAGGCAATCTCGTCAACAACGCTTGTGTTAATGCACCTGAAGTCAACCCAGGTAACCCAGGCACCCAAGACGATTGTGATGATGCGGTTGTGACGGTCACTCCTCCGCTGCCGAAGAACCCTAACATAACCATCACCAAGTATGTTGGCAGCGATAGCAAAACACTTCAGGTTGCCCCATATGCTACTTACAACTATCGCCTCATCGTAAAAAACACTGGTGAAATTGACCTCAAAGACGTTGTACTTACTGATACGCCAGATGATGGGGTTACCCTGCTTGGCGCGGCACAAGGGACAGTTACCAATAACACGTGGAGGCACACCATTCCTTCGTTGGCGATTGGTCAGGAAGTATCTTTCACCTTAACTGCCAAGGTGGAGGGATATGTAGCAGGCTCTCTTAATAACAAAGCTTGCGTCAATGCGTCCGAAATCAATACTGATGACCCGGATTCTCAAGATGCTTGTGATACTGCAGACGTTACAATCACGCCTCCGGTTATTACTCAGGAGAAACCACAGGTATTGCCAAACACTGGTGCTGGGAGTGTTGTTGGGCTATTTGGCCTAGTGAGTATTCTCGGTGCGATAGCATATCGCCTCCTATTGAGCCGAAGACTCGCTCGAAATATGTAGTACGTGCATGTAAAATTAAACAAAAAGACTGATCGCTCAAGTTATAATACCTTACTCCCCGCTTTAGTCTCAAAAGCGGGGAGTAAATGCTTTATGGCACCCAATAACATGCCTGAGAAGCTCGCCAGCGTCCCAGCTTGCATTTTTGTAGCCGCTATAACATAATTCATTAGGAAACTGTTAAAAAAAGGAAAAAGTAATGCTCGCAACTTACAAACACTATACTAGCCGGAGGTTTTTATCATTTGCAGCTGGTATTGGCTTTGCGGCCAGTCTTCTCCTTGGCGGGGCGAGTTTGTTACCGACAGTACCGCGAGCTGTCGCCGCTTGTGACTCGACAGCTGTGGTTTATTGCGGGCTCGACAAATCATCACTTTCAGCTGAAATCAATTCGGCCAAATCAGCCTACTCAAAGAACAAAGACAGTGAAGGCAGAGGTGGTATACAGACAGCGTTTAACTGGACCGGTCTCAGTTCATCTGTTGTGAGCAGTATGAGCACTGCTAACACGAAAGCGGGTACACTCTTTGCTGACGGCCGTATAGTTGTAGACGGCAAGACAATTAATGATGTTAGCAAGGGACTTTGGGTTACTACGCGACTCAGTGGTGAGGATCGGCAAAATATAGGTAATGGCATATATGTTCGAAAGGTACCAGGTTCGCAAAATAACAGCGAGCGAATCATTGTTACCTACAACGGGAGCGGTGTTCCTGTGGGTGCTATTATGGTTGATTGTGGTAACTCAGTGAAGTTTGTAGCCCTTCCGATAGTTACTGAGTGTACTGGTCTCGCAACGCCCACGTTACTTGATAGAGCCCAGAAACGCTACTCGTTTATAGCTAACACTCGAGCAGGGAACGCGGCCCTTACTGGTGGCAGCTTTAGTTTTGGTGATGGGGCAAGTGGTAACGGAGTAGTGAGCGGCGCAAGCTTGAAGGCAGAGCATGCATATGCAAAGGCTGGTACGTATACTGTAACAGCGACAGTGAAGTTTAGCGTGAATGGATATAGCGTGACTAAGACGTGCAAAACAACATTTACTATCGATGCTCCTGCCGTTTCGATAAAAAAATATGTGAATGGTTCGGATGCCTCAGCTCAGGTGCAGGTTGGCCAGAGCTATGTGTATAGTCTAGTCGTAAAAAACACCGGTACAGCTAGCCTGACAAATGTGGTCGCCACAGATACCGCTCCTACAAATGTACAGTTCCTAAGCGCAGACCCTGGTAAGGTTACAGATGGCAAAACTTACAAGTATGTGATACCAATTCTCGAGAAAGGCGCCAGTGTCACACTGAAAATAACCGCTAAGGTCAAAACATATGTCGATAAGGCCATAACCAACACGGCTTGCGTGAATGCGCCTGAAGTCAACCCTGAAACCCCTACCAAGGATGACGACTGCGACCCCGCGGATGTGACAGTGCCAAAACCGATTATGGAGTGTAGTCGTTTGACGGGGCCGCTCCTATCTGGTCAGACCATGGGCTTTCGTTTTACCGCCGAATCGAAGACAGCTAACGGAGCTGTGCTAAAGCGAGCACTGTTTGTCTTTGGTGATGGTGAGAGTCGTAGCGTCAATGCAACGACAGGGAGCAGTACCATTAGCACGGACTACATTTATGCCAAAGAAGGTAAGTATAGTGCCTTTGCGACCCTCTATTTTGATGTATTTGGCACCGAAAAGGCTGCTTCATTTAACTGCTATGCTAAGGTTGAGCCATCAAAACCGGCTGTACCCGAATGCAAACCCGGTATCCCCGTTGGCGACATCCGCTGTAACCCATGTGAATATGACGCAAGCATTCCCAAAGACGACCCTCGCTGTATTGCTCCTGCTGCGACCCTCCCGAACACGGGTGCCGGTAACATCATTGCTCTCGCTTCAGCAGCACTGGTTGGCGGATTCCTCTGGTATAGACACATCCTATTCCGCAGACACAAACGGGCGTACTTAGCGGCTGATTTTGGTACCTCACCGTTACCTCTTGCAGAACCGCTCGAATCACCAGACCCACTCGCTGCAACGCCACTTGCACCTCAACCCCGTGGACGGTTCAGTATGCGCCGACGACGCCAGTACTAGAAGCTGAAGGCTCCGTCAACGAACATGGAACAAGCAAACCTGTAGGTAGGTGAATGGTGAGTCAAAAAGATGCGGCTGGTTATGCCGAGCCATCCATTCATTAAGAACCGTTTGAAGATTCTTGGTAGGTACGCAGCCATAGAGTTTTCGTAAGTACCGCTTTATCTCGCTCCAGATGCGTTCAATCTGGTTTGTTCCAGCAAACTGTCCGGTGCTATGATTCCAGCTCTCGTGGGTATAGCCAAGCAGCGGCAAATCCTGGTAGGCATACCACTTGTCAGTGGCGACATTTGTTCCTGACTTTACGGTATCCAGTACGAATTGTTCTAGGACATCCTGTCCTCTGGAATTCGTTATCCTGAGTGCAATACGGTCAGTATCCGGTTCAATTGCTCCAGTCACAATTGTCTGCGGCTGTGTGCTCTTCAGCTTCCCGAAGTAGCTCTCGTATCTGCACGAGGCCGCATAGAATAGTGTCTGATTCATCCGGCAGATGACACCTGAACCGTCCGTACCACCGCTCAACTGTTGGGTAGCTGACATGCGCTACCAAACATGCCGTGTCAGGGCTCTTTTTGTACTGCCAGCACCAGAGCAGGACGAAGAGCTGTCTGGGGCTCAGCTTCATGCCGTACAACCAAGAACCTTGATGAGCTGCTGGCCGATACTTCCGACGGCACTGCGAGCACCATGCATAGCGACGCACATACTGAAGCTTTAGTGTTTGTGTGCATCGTGGACAACGGAGTGTGTCACCAAATGCTAGTTTGTTAAGGAACACCCAGCACTTCTTATTACTAGGAATGTCTGTTAATTTAGTCATGGAACAACCTTTCTATTCTTGTTAGCTTTGACACTACAAGTTTAGCGGTTGTTCCGTTTTAGTTTAATGAGCCAAGCTGAAGAGGGTCTAGCTTTTTGGTCGAAAGTGTGCTATACTTCGGTAAATACGTTTCAGGGTAGTAATGACTGACCGCTCTAGACTTGTGTGATTCCCCGCCCGTTCATTCGGCGGGGTTTTCATTTCGCCCCTGTTATGCTATACTATTCCCGCTGTATTCGTTTACTGAAGGATATTTTCAATATCCAGCTTAAAACGCAGCAATTTGGCCTCATCTTCTAACGGTTAGGAAATCGGGTTTTCATCCCGGCAATAGGAGTTCGATTCTCCTTGGGATCACCATAAGAGATTTTTCCATGTGTGCGAGCGTAAAAATTGGATTCACCCCTGTAAAATGGGGTGTTTTTGTGTTTCCATAATCTAAATCTGTATAGGTAGGTAATTGATTGAACAAGGCACCGAATAACTGGGCTTTTCGGTGCGGATTTTGTTGATGTAACAGTAGTGAGTCAAGGTTTTCCAGGAAGTAACGTACTCGTGACAGCACGCGCTCTATATTAATTGGTTTTTTTGCTTTCATCCGGCTTTTCTCCTTTTCTAACTTATTAATCTGCTGGTGGATCTGCTCAATCTCGTTTTCTAGGT
>JBGAWL010000053.1:0-4646 GCA_044227625.1 Saccharimonadales bacterium (SeqCode)
GTTTGCGACGACATTCTTGATTGGTGGTGCGACGGGTGTGCTGCTCGCTGTACCGGCCATAGACTTTCAGGTGCACAACAGCCTCTTTTTGGTGGCGCATTTCCATAACACCATCATTAGCGGTGTGGTGTTTGGGTATTTGGCGGGAATTGCCTACTGGTTCCCGAAAATTTTTGGGTTTCGGCTGCATGAGCGGCTCGGCAAGGTGGCCGTTACCTGTTGGGTGGTTGGCTTTTTGGTTACCTTCATCCCCATTTACATACTTGGGTTTATGGGTGCAACGCGGCGGCTTGACCACTACGACCCGAGCCTGGGCTGGCAGTCGTTGTTCATTGTGTCTGGGATAGGGACAATCATTATTGGCCTTGGCGTGGTGCTGCAGGTAGTGCAACTGGGCTATAGCATATGGAAGCGCAAAGAACTGCGCGATGCAACTGGCGACCCGTGGGGTGGCCGTACGCTGGAGTGGTCGGTGCCATCGCCGGCGCCGCACTATAACTTTGCACGCTTGCCGCTGGTGACTGCCCGCGATGCGTTTTGGGAAGCAAAACAAACCAAGCAGCCATTGTACAGCGGGCCCTACACCGCATTTGAGCTTCCGCGAAACACGGGCTTGGGCGTATGGATTGGTGGTTTTGCCTGTTTGTTTGGGTTTGCTGTCATTTGGCACCTGTGGTGGTTAGCTGTGTTTGCAATCATTGGCGTGGTTGTGACGCTCATTCGCCGAACATTTGAAGAAAATATTGAGTATGAGGTAAGCGCGGCGGAAGCAAAGCGCCACGACGTGGCTGCGCTGAAAGGAAACGCATGAGTAATCTCAAAACAGCTAGACTTTCTGTCATTTCGACTGAAGGCGAAGCCGAAACGGAGAAATCTGTGCGCCAAAAGCGCCTGAAAGCGACGAGTTCCCTCGACTTCGCTCGGGATGACAGTGAGACATCAAAAACAACGCTCGGGTTTTGGATATACCTCATGACTGACTGTATTTTATTTGCGAGCCTGTTCGCAACATTTATGGTGCTGCGCGGCGCGACTGCCGGTGGTCCAGGCGGACAGGAGCTTTTTGAACTACCATTTGTCCTTGCAGAAACAATGGTACTGCTGCTGAGTAGTTTAGCAAGCGGGTTGGCGCTACTCTCGGCTCATGCCGGGCAAAAGGCAAATACACTGCGCTGGCTTGCAGTCACTGGCCTGCTGGGTGCGCTATTTCTTGGAATGGAGCTGTACGAATTCCAGGCGCTGCTGGCGGAAGGCCATAGCTGGACTAGAAGCGCGTTTCTCTCATCTTACTTTGGTTTGGTTGGTACGCATGGACTGCATATATTCGTCGGGTTAACGTGGCTGCTCGGAACGTGGCTGTACGTTTACAAACGCGGTCTTGGTGGCCGGCTGATGGGCAGGCTTACTATGTTTACGATGTTTTGGCATTTCCTAGACATTGTTTGGATAGGTATATTTACCATCGTGTACTTACTGGGGGTTATCTAAATGAAATTATCGAAGCACATACAGCCGCTCCCAAATTTTCGCAAAGCAAGTGTGCAAACCTATGTGGCGGGTTTTGCGTTTTCTGTGGTACTGACGCTGGCATCATTTACATTCGTGTGGGCGTACAAAGCAGCTGAAAATGTTGTGTTTAGCCGAGGGCTGCTCATTGGGTTGCTGGCGACAGCGGCAATCGTGCAAATGCTGGTGCAGGTTATGTTTTTCCTGCACGTTTCTACCGAGCGCAAAGTACGCATGAACCTCTACGCGGGCATATTTACGGTGTTTGTTGTGCTTTGTCTGGTAGTTGGCTCAATCTGGATTATGCAGAACCTAGACTACAATATGATGCCCCGTGATATGACGGAAATGGTTAAGCACGACGAGGGTATAGCTCAGTAGTGAAAGTGAAGGACTTTGTTTTTGTCGCGAAGCCCGGGATTGTGTTTGGTAATGTCTTTGCTGGAGTCGGCGGTTTCTTCATAGGCTCGCCTGATACCGTGAACCGGCCTGCACTCTTTGGACTAATAACTGGTATGATGGCAATCATTGCGGCTTCTTGCGTGGTAAATAACTACCTCGACGCCGACATCGATGCTCGCATGAAGCGAACGGCCAAACGACCTTCGGTGACTGGTGCCATTTCGGTGCGGATTGGACGAATATACGCAGCAGCGCTTTATCTTGCGGGATTTAGCTTACTGTTTGGGCTCACGAACCTAAAGACAGCGCTTATAGGCCTATTTGGCGCGGTTATGTACACGGTGGTTTATGGCTACGCCAAGCGCCGTACGCCGTGGGCGACACTCATTGGTGCATTTCCAGGCGCTACCCCGCCACTGGCCGGATATGTAGCCGCCACTGGCCGGTTTGATGAGGCAGCCTGGCTGCTCTTTGTCATCATGTTTGCCTGGCAGATGCCGCATTTTCACGCTATTGCCATTCGCCGCTTTGAAGACTACAAGGCAGCGGACATCCCGGTTATGCCCGGAGTACACGGGCTTGCTCGCACCGTTTGGGAGATGCGCCTTTTTGGCGTCGCGTTTATTGTGGCGTGCTACTTACTAGCTCGTTGGGGTCATGCTGGCTTTATGTTTGGCCTGGCGACCATAGCGGCTGGTCTGTACTGGCTGCAGCCAATGTTTAGCCCCCACTGGCGGCGTGACCGGGAAGATATAGCAAAGGTAGTGTTTAAGCGGTCGCTCTTGGTGCTCTTGGTGCTAAATACCTTCATGACGCTCTCGCATGTGTTGCTATAGAGTACAATAGGCTTATGGTTCGGTTACGGAAAAAATTAGTCCGCCCCCTCGCCTCGTTTGTGTTTACTGTACTGGTGGCGGTATTTGTTTGGAAAAACTGGGATATGTTTGGGCAGAGTGTTGGGGTGATGCGTAATGCAGAGCTGCATGACTTCTGGCTGTCACTACCGCTTGTGGCTCTTACGTTCGTGCTGGCGGCATTTGCCTACAGTTTCTTGGCATTTCAGCGCTTGAAACTTCGGGAATTGCTTGCGGTAGAGCTAGCTGCCTCGTGCATAAACCGACTCGTGCCGTCAGGGCTTGGTGGTTTGGGTATACATGGTTTGTATTTGCACAAACGTAAGCACACGGTCGCCCAGGCGACTGCTGTCGTAAGCATAAATAACCTATTGGGCATGACTGTGCACCTGCTGTTGCTGTCGCTTGTGCTCCTAACCGGCTCTGCTGGGCAATTTCGTCTGGGATGGTCACATAAACAGGGGTGGGTTTTACTTGGGATTTGTATATTGCTTGGTTCTGCCCTATTGTTTAGGCGCGTACGCCGTGCGTTACGCAGCTTTGTGCGCAATCTACTGGTTAGCTTGCGCCGATACGAGCGTCAGCCGCACAGGCTAGCATACGCCGCGCTAGCGCTGTGTGCCCTGACACTCACCAACGTGCTCATACTGCACCTCGCGGCGCGCAGCTTTGGTGTCTGGCTTGACCTGCCACAGCTGTTTCTTGTGTACACCGGTGGTGTTTTGCTGGGTGCTGCTGTGCCGACGCCCGGCGGCCTCGCTGGCGTTGAAGCCGGTTTGGTGGGTGGTTTTATGGCGTATGGGGTGGGCAGTACCACCGCCATAGCAATCGCCCTCGCCTTCCGCCTCTCAACCTACTGGCTCCCGCTTTTGCCTGGTTTCTTCTGCATTCTTCTGTGTCGCAGGAAAGAGCTGCTGTAATATACTCAAATTGAATAGACCAAGGTTATGACTTCAACTATCGTTTCGGCTATGATATTTCAAAATGGCGTGCTGTTTACTAAACTATTTGTGCGAGGGGGCCAATCATTTCTGTAAGTTTTGCAAGCCTAGTATCTGGTAACATTCTCAACCCGATAACGTCCACAGCCCCAGTGGTGTCAGTAGGTATGATTACAGTTTTATAGGGTCGTACACCTAGCACGCCGCTACTATGATCTACGATATGTAAAGGTCCATGCGACCGTAAACTTCCGTCTTCATGATATGACTCAACTCTAGTGACGACCGAACCTGCATGACCTAACTTATAATCGGGTGTCCTCAGTGAGGTGTTACCCAAATATTTACTGCTACGTTTGCGATTGCGAGGATCGTCAAGTATATGTTGTGCAGTCGTTGCAACAATTCGCGTAGGTTCATGCGCAAGTGCCACACCAGTTAGTGCCTCAGGAAATCCTGAGCGTTGTGTTTTTCTGTTATTACCGCAATCATCGACTGCTTTTTTTGCGGCCAATAAATCTTCAATCGTCCCTGATGTTCTTGCTTCTGCAAGCTTTGCGTGCGCGTATGCACGTTTTGCTCGAGGATCTGCGTTCGGCTTACCAAAATTTCTTACTCCTGCCATAATTCAACTCCTAGTTATTTTCAGAAAATATAGTAGCACTTTATGCACAAAAAGTCAAACTGGCTGGCGTTCATAGATGAGTTGGAGACCGAAATAGATAGCTTTGACTTTCTAAATGGTGAGCTCCGTACACTACTAGCCTTGTAGTTGGTAGAATATACCTACACGGTTGGAGGGTCAAATTATGATTTTATCAGAAGAAGCTTATGCAGAATTCAAACGAATAAGCGATAAGCAAGGCATAAAGTATAAAGATGATGGAGATATGCGAAATCAAGCAAACTCGCTTGTAAGCCTCGTTAAAACGCTTCAGGCGGG
>JBGAWL010000054.1:0-277 GCA_044227625.1 Saccharimonadales bacterium (SeqCode)
AACTGCCCGTTGATGGCTTCCTGAACGACCCGCGCCTCATCACCATTGGCGGCCCGGTGAAACAAGCTGCCCACGGTGGTGCCGATGTAGCCACCGCCTGAAACAGTCGAAAGAAGGTCGAAGCGCAGCAGCAGTTGACGGTTTGCCAACGCCCTCATGACCCCAAAGCAGAAGGTCGCGCTTCGGATGCCCCCGCCGGAAAGGGCGAGCCCCCACAAGGGGTCCTTGTCCGCCAGTGGCTCGCTGCCTCCCAGGTTCTTGCGGCGCTGGGCAACTT
>JBGAWL010000054.1:287-4301 GCA_044227625.1 Saccharimonadales bacterium (SeqCode)
CTTGTCGATGGGGTCCTGTGGAACGCCGCCCGGCTCGCCGCTGGCGGGGTCGACCGTAGGTGCGTCGCTCTTCCCCGCTTTGGAAGGCTGCACCCCAACAACGGCTTCACCTGAGTCGCTCACGTCTGGTCCCTCCAGTGCGCCGAGGCTTCCTGCGATGCGGGTCCGGTGCCCAGCGCCGGTCCAGTATGCGCGGTGAACTCGGCGCTTGGCAAGCGTCCGATTGAGGTGGCCGTAGCGTCCCTCCTCCAATTTACGGAGGGCACAAACGCCTCAAGAAAAGCACCGCAGGAAGCGGCGCTCGTAGAACAGGGCTATTCGGTCACCCCCTTGTGCGCCACCAGCCGGCCTGCCAGACTTCGAGGTTCGCCCGGTCAGTCGGAAGAGAGTAGCGTTGTCCCTTTATCGAGTCGTAGTTGTGGCCGAGCATGGCCAGGGATGGGTCGACGGCCCTCAACGACGCAAATACCTTGGGGCACAACGGCAGCTTACTGAGTGGAACCGTCATACATACTGTCGGCCAACTGAGCGCTCGTCGACCTAACCGGTAATTCTGTGGGTGGACGAGTCTGGCAGGAATCAATCGCTGACCTACCGTATAGTCATTTATGGCTGCATGGTCGCCTTCCGAAGTGGTTATAGGAACGACGGTTACTTCGGCCACCACGTCAGCGAGGTTGCGCCCAATGTTTGCGGCGCATTTAAAAGTTAAAAAGTTGCTTATCTGAAAAATTGGTTTAGATGCCTAAGGAAAGCCTGATTGGAACCAAAACGGATAGATTGAAAAATAGCAGTTAATACATACGTTAGAAAAATTTACGCCCGCCAGTGGGTTTGTTGATATTTAAATCTGGCGTGCTGTACATATTCAATATACCAAAAGCCACCTATTTAGGTGGCCTAAGCGCATGAATTAATTAGCAAGTCCGGAACGATTAAACTCGTCGCTGGAGCCTAACGGCTTCCGTGGTTTAATTCAGCGTTTTGTTAAAAATTCATGCTTCTAAAGCTCATGCTCTGGACTTTTATATTCTGAACCATTAAACACATAAGTTACATTCTTGGCTGGCTGAACAGAAGTTCGGTGCTCCTTGCTTTGCGTACCGGCCCTAGTTACAAGCAAATCTGGGAAGTCTGACTTTGAGCCTTGCACCACAGAAATCACTCCAGTGTACTTCCAGCATGGTCCCAAACTATCATGTTCGTTAGGTTTGTGCTGTTCACTACAGTCCCCTGAGTTATCCCCGCCTGTTACTATTACCCCAACAGTTTTCCACTTATTCCCTGAATAGGCTATTAGCTCTTTGTGTTCATAGAACACACCCTGCCCACCATATCCACCATCAAGCATTAGTGCTGTTGCGTTCGGAGATAATTTTAATGTATCGATATTGCCAACCGCAGCATCTCCCCATGAGCCAGCACTGCCAATGTTTTTTTGCTTAGATAGCACCTGCCACTGCCCTGCTTCTTTTTTGTACGTAATAGCACTTAGCAAGACTGGTGTTGCATGTGATACAACAGGATTGCCAGATTCATCCAGTTGTTGTGTTTTGTAAAACTTTACATATATATCTTCATCGCCAATTTTTAGTTCTTTTCCGATAAAAATACTAGTTAATGTATTCGATGCGTCCCCATCAAATCTAAGTACGTTTTTTACTTTTCCGCTTGGGTCTGATGCGCCGAATAAATCAGCGAGGCCACTTTGAGTGCTAGGTGGTTCTAGCATAGCCACTTCCTTAATAGCAGCCGTTTCCTGAACTGGTGGCGAATTTAGATTTGTTGTTTCTTTATTCGTGCCCTGTAGATAAAAAAAACCTGCGGCAGCTATCGACAACACAAGGGCGCCTGACAGAGCACCGATGATAAAAGACTGTCGAGAATTTACTTGGCTCATTTTTTCTCCGTGAGATTATTTTAAACTCATTGCTCTTGAACAAACTACAGCCCTCCATTCAAGTAACCCGAGGAGCTATGGATATATTGGAACAGCATTATGATATGCTTTATGGGAGAAAATAGCAAACATCATGCTGGTCTGGCTGTAGTCGGACTCGGGCAGTGCGATGCGACGCGCTGGCCGAGTCCGAATAGCTGCTGTTCATCTGGCAGCTTTCAGAGTGGAGCAGTCGCCTGAACGTCCGGTGCTTAGAACAGCCGACAGTCTGGTTTTGGCCGGTTGGGTGAGGTCGGCAGCGTCCGCTTTTAGGAATTGGAACTTCACTGACCGCTTTCCGGCGATGAATCCGAAGAGAGGACGGTCGCGTCGCGACCCAAAGCGGAAATTACCTACCCGAAGAAGCGGACGTTCAGGAACGTTCAAGTTCAGGGCCGCGCAGTCGGCTTGCCGGCGAAGCGTCCCTCTGGAGCGAGTGGTTATTGTCACGTCATCGGTGCGCACTTCATATGCGCCCGAAGGGTCCAGATGTCCGACAGCGGACTTCAAGGTGCCATCAAAGGTTGACGCCTCGAACGGGTTGACCCGATTCGCACCGGTGGGCAGTGCGCTGCGCCAGAACGCCTCCAACTGTCGCACGCCGGGCAGTTCCATCTCGGCGTAGCAGTCAGCCTCCAGCCGAGGCTCAACATCGCGAGGGCGAACCTCAAGGTCGAACGTCTTCTCGTTGAGCGTGACTTCGCAGGACTGGACCAGCAGCGGGTACTTTACCGGTGTGGCGAGCCCCGCTACGTTCAGGCCTTCCCGCTGGTAGCCCGCGGCGTCTTCGAGCGCATCGCTTCGAGTTCTACATGCAGGTGGAGCATCTGGCAAAGGCCGCCCTCCTGTACTCCGTCATTGAGAAGTTCGCCAACATCGACCCGCACCCGACACGGTCGACAACGCCCAGATGGGCTTGGTCTTTGAGGAACTGATTCGCAAGTTCGCTTAATTCTCGAATGGCCAAATCTGTGTTGAGTCCACTCGGACGAAAGTTGGATTAGGTGAATACAAACGGCTAAGATATGTCATCCCACCACTCGATGAACAGAAAGATTTTTTCGCAATTTCTTGTAAAGAAAATGGCAAGACTCGATGCCTTGACCGCAGAAACCAGCCGCGGCTTTGCCTTGCTCAAAGAACGCCGCTCCGCCCTGATTTCCGTTGCCGTCATCGGCAAAGTGGACGTTCGCGGAACAACTCCGTGCTGACCGCCATTGCCAGTAACAAGGCTGGCCGCCTCCGCTTTGAGGAAAGTGAACTCAGTTTCAGCTGGCGTGAGGTCTTTCGGCGCAGCGAGGATTTGCTGACAGCTGTTTTTTTCAGCCGCCTACGCTACCTCTCGGCCGCTGGTCTTGCGCGGGTGTTCGGCTTGCTGATTGGCCAAGAAGCAGCCGAGTGTCTTGGGGAGCTCCATGAAATCGAGTTCTGGCCCCATCTCGTCGGGTCGGAGCAACGGTCTTGGGTCGAGCCAGATGTGCTGCTGCATTTCGAGAATGCAACACTCATTGTCGAAGTTAAGCCCCCCTTTGGCGGCGACCAGGGTTTAGTCCAGTGGCGGGCCGAAATTAATGCCTTCGTCGCTGAGTGTTTGGGCGATAGGCGGACGGCACCGGAAACCGTTCACTTCCTCGCGCTAGGCCGCAACACGCGGCCACATGGTGAACAGCCGGCTTCGGAATTCAACACTAAGGGTTGCTTCGAGCTGTTCATCCATACTCGCGAATGGGAACCCGTCGCGATGGCCTTGCCAGTCTGGATGGACGACTGCCCACGAACCGATGCTGCCGTATTCAATGACTGGCAAACGGCATTTGAGCTGTTTGACCTGCATGCGGAAGTCGAGCGCAACTGGCAAGAACTGGAGGCGTGGTCCCTCCGGTCTCGCTTGTCTCTGTCGGCCCTTGCGGCCGGGTGGCCACCGGAAAGCCTGCCATCCACCTTTCCCAGGCAACCGGTGACAAAGAACACGTCTTTGTCATGGCGTGCTCTTCTAAATCTTGCCCGCTTACATCCGCTGGAACTCACAACATGGAAATGACGCTCACTCAGACGACCGAGCTGGTCAGCCAATT
>JBGAWL010000054.1:4311-4622 GCA_044227625.1 Saccharimonadales bacterium (SeqCode)
CACATCGCCAGCGAACTGGAAATGGGGTTTTGGTACTGGGAGCCCTGCCATACCAGTCTGCCCGGTCGGAGCACGACGGCCCCAGGCAGTAAGTGGGCATGGGACCTGATACCGATGTTCGCATCGCGTCACGTGTATCGCAGGGTCGTTGGTGAGTTGGCCCAGGCCGGTGACGTGGCGTTGGTATTTAACGTCTATCTGGACGACAACTTCAAGCCTGAAAAGCGCAAAGCTCTTGGTCAAAAGGGCCAACCCGACCCACTGACGCTCCCCTTCGGGAAAGCAACGGTGGAAATGTATCTTTATCGCTG
>JBGAWL010000055.1:0-4536 GCA_044227625.1 Saccharimonadales bacterium (SeqCode)
AAAGAAACCTATCTCGGTTCTCTCATTAGCTACAACCCGTTGTCGAGCCACAACTCGTGCAGACGTAGCAGCTGCCAGAGCGCTGAGTTTGGTTACCACAGTTGTAACACAGTGGCGCCGTAGAATCCTTAATGGCCTGCTTCTTTTGCGTTGGCGCGTCAACCGGAACCGGTGCCATTGGCTGCGACTCTGCCGCCTCGCCACTTACCGTCACCTGCTTTGAGCTAGTGGGGGTTACTGGCACTTCTACTTGGCTATCTGCTTCGTCGACACCGAGAAGGCTCGTTTGTTCTTCTGGCATGTCGTCGAGGCTGGCGAGACCGAGCTCTAGGCGGTCATCAAAGCTCAAGTAGTCCAGGGCCAGGCGGCGCACAATATAGTCAGTAACGGAGCTAGCGGTACGAATCTCTGGGTCGTCGGTAATGCCAAACGGCGCAAAGCTTGTGCCACGCAGGGTTTTTACATAGCTCTTAAGGGGCACACCGTACTGCAGACCATGGCTCACGCTTATAGCAAACGAGTCCATGAGCCCAGCGAGGGTTGAACCCTGGCGGCTCACGCTAATGAATAGCTCCCCGGGAGCACCATCTGGGTATTCACCGACCGTAAAGAAACCCTCGAGGTCGGCCACCACAAAACGGTAGGTCCGGCTGCTGCGAATCCGTGGTAATTTGCGGCGAATGGCACCCTTTATGACAATTTTGCCATCTTCTGAGCCGCCTGCAGCTTCGTCTTTCTTGTCGTCTCCGTCTTTCTTTGCCATGGAGAGAGGCTGAGCCACTTTACAGTTGTCACGGTAGATGGCAACAGCTTTGAGTCCCATTTTCCATGAATCAATATGAAGCTGTTCAATATCTTCGACAGTGGCAGACTCGGGCATATTGACCGTTTTACTAATGGCACCGGAGAGGAATGGCTGTACAGCCGCCATCATCTTCACGTGGCCGAGGTAGTGGATAGAGTTGTCGCCCATAGAGCAAGCAAATACCGGCTCATGATCTTTTCGCAGGTGCGGCGCACCGAGAATTGTCTTTTCGGTGTCTATGTAGGCCACAATATCGTTAACCTGTTCGTCGCTATAGCCAAGCGCCCTCAGCGCACGTGGTACAGTTTGGTTGACGATGCTCATCGTACCGCCACCGACCAGTTTTTTTACTTTCACGAGGCCAAGGTCTGGTTCAATTCCGGTGGTGTCACAGTCCATCATGAGGCCAATGGTACCTGTCGGTGCGAGTACGCTCGCCTGGCTGTTGCGCACACCGTAGAGTTCACCCAGCTCTACTGCCTCGTCCCATGCCGTTGCAGCAGCATTGAGTAAGTCCTCTGCGACTAAGCTAGCATCGATGTGGTTCACTGCTTCTCGGTGCATGCGGAGCACCTTGAGCATGTTGTCACGGTCTTTGTGGAATCCAGAAAACGGACCAACCTTACGTGCCATACGCGCACTTGTCGCATAGCTGTGACCGGTCAATATGGCTGTAATGGCCGCAGCCTGAGCTCGACCCTCCGCACTGTCGTAGGGCAAGCCCTGGGCCATGAGGAGCGCACCTAGGTTAGCGTAGCCAATGCCAAGCTCGCGGTAGGCGCGAGCGTTCTTGGTAATCCGCTCAGTTGGGTAGCTGCTGTAGCCCACCAATATCTCTTGTGCGGTAAAAATCAGTTCAACTGTGTGCTTGAAGCTTTCGATGTCAAAGCTGAAATCGTCGTTCAAATAGTGGAGCAGGTTAATGCTAGCAAGGTTACAAGCCGAGTTGTCGAGGTGCATATACTCGCTGCATGGGTTTGAGCCGTTTATCCGGCCTGCGTTTGGTGTCGTGTGCCATTTGTTAATGACTGTATCGAATTGCATACCAGGGTCTGCACAACGCCACGCAGCCTCAGCAAACTGCCGGAAAATGTGCCGCGCCTTCACGGTGCGAACTGTTTTACCGGTGCTGACCGCTTTCAGCTCCCAGTCTCCGTCGGCTTCAACTGCTTTCATAAACTCGTCAGTAACACGTACAGAGTTATTGGCGTTCTGGTACTGCACGGAGTGTATGTCTTTGCCGTCGAGGCTCATATCGAACCCAGCGGCCTGCAGCGCACGCGCTTTGTCCTCTTCTATGGACTTACACCAAATGAATTCCTCTATATCTGGGTGGTCGACGTTAAGTATAACCATCTTGGCCGCACGGCGAGTCTTGCCACCGCTTTTAATCGCCCCGGCGCTCGCGTCGGCGCCGCGCATGAAGCTTAAGGGGCCAGAGGCCGTCCCGGCGCTTTTGCCGAGTGGTTCGACGCTACTACGAATAGGGCTGACATTGACGCCACTCCCAGAGCCGCCTTTAAAAATCATACCTTCGTCGGTGTACCACTGGAGAATTGCTGGCATGGTATCCTCGACGCCAAGGATAAAGCAAGCACTCGCCTGCTGTGCGCGCTCCGGTGCACCAATGTTAAACCATACAGGACTATTGAACGCTGCGCGCTGAGTCGCCAGAACGTATTTGAGCTCTTCGCGGTATGTTTCTGCCTCTGCTACTGTATCAAAATAGCCCTCTTGTTGGCCCTGCCGAACCACCGTGTCTACGACGCGGTCTATGAGCTGCTTGAGTGAAACCTCCCGTTCTTTTGTGCCTGGTGTACCAGTAAAGTACTTTTGCGCAACAATATTGAGCGCGTTTAAAGACCAGCTCTCAGGAATTTCAACATCTTTCTGCTGAAAAACTATTTCACCTGTAAACGGATTTTTTAGCTCCGAATCGCGCTTTGCCCATGTAATTGCGTCGTATGCTTTCGATTTTGGCGCTGTAAAAAGCCGCCTCACGCTGCTATCTGTTGCCTGACCCATAGAACCCTCACTTTCTTTGCCTGTGCGCCACCTCGCGCACAAAACATTATTGTTTTATATTTCACACTTTGTGTTGGTAGTTTTATTCATGTGGAGAATCAATCTGTCGCTAGTCATTCACCTCTTGCTTACGCTGTCGTATGTGCGATAGTTCGCGCTCAAAGCTCGCAATATCACTAAACCGCCTGTATACGCTCGCAAACCGGACATACGCCACCTCGTCAAGTTCGCTCAGTCGGCTCATGACCATTTCGCCGATTTTCCCGGAACTCACTTCGTTGTCCGCCCTGGCGTATAGCTCATGCTCTATGCTCTGCACAAGTTTCTCGAGCTGCAGACCCGTAACCGACGTTTTTTCACAGGCCCTATACAGCCCCGCCAAGAGCTTTTGGCGATTAAAAAGCTGCCGCGTACTGTCGTTTTTTACGACAATAAGCTGTGGCTGTTCGATACGTTCGTATGTGGTAAAGCGGTAGCCACACGTGGCACACGCGCGGCGGCGACGGACTGATTCACCTTCTGCGACATCGCGACTTTCGATAACTTTCGTATCGTCGCACGTGCATTGGCTACATTTCATTCCTTTGCCTCCCCTTATTATTTGAAATGTGCGCGCACCAGAACAAGGAAGCTTCTTACCCTCCGCTTGCTACATATAGCGTTTTGTATACACATCATACCCCTATGGGTGGGGTAAGGTAAAGCATATTTATGCTGTATTATTTAATACACAAACCGCTTGTTGTATCTGTTATTTATCGATGTCTTCAGAATCGACACTGTCTTTCGAGCGGCGGCGAGTTAGCCTGCGAAGGAACGAGGGCTTTTCAAGCTCGTCTTCATCGTGTTCGGAGACAACCGGCGCATGCATGTCGGTTTTTTCTTGCGCGGAGCTTGCTTTATCATCATCGTGCTGTATTGCCCATATATTCGGCATGGGTGTTTCACTAGTAAAGTCGGCAGCATCGTCTGCTTGTTTTGCGCTGTCGTCCTTAATAGACATGTCCAGCTCTTCCATGTCTTTCTCCGTAGTTTTAGCCACGGACTCAAGTGGCTGAGCTATGGCACTTTCCTCGGGCGCGGCTGGCTGTGCAGGAAGCGATGTTACAGCCGCCTGTCGGTTCGCAAAATAGGAAGCGTCAAATCCGGTCGCAACAACCGTGATGATAATCTCACCGTCGAGCTCAGGACTAATGGTAGCACCGAAGATAATGTTTGCGTCTGGGTCGGCCGCAGCCGTAATTGCCTCGGCGGCGGTATTGATTTCGTGCATGGAGAGATCTTGGCCACCAATGACGTTGAAGAGAATTCCCCTAGCGCCATCTATAGACACTTCCAGTAGCGGCGATTCAATAGCCTGTTGCGCAGCTTGGATTGCCCGGTTTTCTCCACTGGCGCGTCCAATGCCCATAAGCGCAGAGCCAGCGTTCCTCATAACTGCCTTTACATCGGCAAAGTCGAGGTTGATGAGTCCGTGTACGGTAATAAGGTCAGAAATGCCCTGAACACCTTGTCGCAAGACATCGTCTGCAACCTTAAACGCTTCTAGAAGCGGGGTGGCACGGTCAATTGTTTGAAGAAGTCGGTCATTGGGAATAATAATAAGTGTGTAAACGGCATTCCGGAGTTTTTCTATTGCAGAGTCAGCATTGCGACGACGTTTATCGCCCTCAAACGCAAATGGCTTTGTCGCAAAGCCAACGACA